>DATMEZ010000125.1:0-6275 GCA_035556415.1 Povalibacter sp. | reverse complement strand
TGCTGTCGAACCCGCGCTCCTCCGCTGACCAGAAATCGGCCGGCGCGCTCTATCCGCAGCTCAAGGAACAGGTGAACGCCGTGACTGCCGTGCGCATCTTCAAGGCCGGCGATGCAAAGGCGGTGGAGGTGCAGCGCAAGGACGCCGAATGGAACGTGGTCGAGCGTTCCGGTTATCCGGCCGACGTGGCGAAGGTACGCAAGCTGCTGCTGGCCCTGGCACAGGCGAAACCGCTGGAAGAGAAGACCTCGAATCCGCAGAACTACCCGACGCTCGGCGTCGAGGACGTCAGCGACGCCAAGGCCACCGGCGTGCGCATCGAGCTGGAAGGCACGCCCAAAGCAGTGAACCTGATCGTCGGCAAAGCGGGCAGCGGCGCCAACTCCACCTACGTGCGGCGGGTCGGCGAGCCGGCGAGCTGGCTCGTCGATCAGAGCCTGACAGCCTCCTCCAATCCGCACGACTGGCTGCGCTCATCCGTCATCGACATCAGCGCCGACCGCATCCAGTCCGCCACGATCACGCTCGGTAGCGCCAAACCTTATAGCGCCGCCAAGACAACACGCGCGGACGCAGACTTCACCGTCGATGGCTTGCCCAAAGGCAAGCAGCTCAGCGCCCCCGCCGCCGCCAACGGCTTCGCCTCGGCACTCAGCGCGTTGACGCTCGCCGACGTGCGCCCTGCGAGCGATTTCTCGGCCGACAAACCTATCGCCCACGCCACTTACCGCACCTTCGACGGGCTGGTCGCCGAAGTGGACGGCTGGATGAAGGACAGCAAGCACTACGTAGCGATCAAGACGTCGTACGACAAGGCGCTGGCACAGCGCTTCCATGTCGAAACCACGGCGCCGGAAAAAGCCACGGACAAGGCGGCTGGAAAATCCGAGGCCAAGCCAGCCGACACCGCAGCAACGCCGACCGCCGCCACGCAGTCGATAGACGCAGCCCAGAAGGCCGCCGCCGCGAACGAGAAGATCGAAGACGCGGCCAGGATCAACACTGCGCTGGCAGGCTGGGTCTACGAGATCCCGGAATATAAATATGAAGCGATCTTCAAGCCGCTGGACAGCCTGCTGAAGAAGTAGGCCCTACTTCTTCTTCGGCAGCAGCACCACCCGCGTGCCGGTCCATCGATCCTGCCAGGTGCGGCGGTCGCGATCGATCCAGATCCACAGGTAAGCCAGCACGATCGGCGCGAGCGAGACGCACATCGCCACCGTACGCGCGTGCCGATCGGGCCAGTGACCCCAGATGAGCCAGTAACCGACGACGAACGGCAGCAACAATGCGCCGACGATGCCGAGCCGCGCCAGCGACAGGCGCCAGTCGAGCAACGAACCATCCTCGCGCTGCACCCGCAGCCGCCACGCCAGCATGCCCACCGTCTGGCCGCGAGTCGTCCAGAAGTACACGAAGAACGCGGCAATCAGAACGAGCTGCACCAGCCAATACAAGTACGCGAGCGCGCCGACCTCCCGAGGGACCAGCACCTTGCCGTGCAGGAACGGCAGAAACGGAAACGTCGCCACGATCAGCAACGCCAGCACCGGCAGGCAGTCGTAGACCATCGCCCCGATGCGACGCAGCACCCCCGCATTCGGCAAGGAGTCGACACCGCAGGATGGAGTGGGAACAGGGGAATCAGCGGACACGAGCCACCGCAATCGTTGTAACTAAAGCCAGCAATGCCGTCGGCGTCCAGGCCACCACCAGCGGCGGCAGATCGAACACGGCGCCGCTGCCTTCCATCATTCTCGCAATCAACAGGAACACCACGCCGATCATGATACCGACCACGGTGCGCGCGCCGGTGCCGGTCGAACGCATTGGACCGAAAGCGAACGGCACCGCCAGCACCACGATGATGGCCACCGCAACCGTGCGTGCGATCCGCGACCAGAATGCGGTTTCGGCCGTGCGGGCATCGAGCCCGTTGCGCTTCAGGTGCTGGACGTAGTTGTACAAGCCGCGGATCGGCATCGACTCCGGGTCCACCGACGCCAGGCCCAGGAACTCTGCCGACAGATTGGTGGCGAGATCAGCCGAAGGCTGCCGGCTCGCCACGACGCGATCGCCCTCGATGCGCGACTCGCGGTAGTCGCTCAGTGCCCAGCGATTCTCGGCGTCGATGCGCGCGTTGCCCGCCTTGCCGACGCTGAGCAGCCGACGCTGCGGATCGAACTTGAAGACGTACACGCCGCCGTAGCTGTTGCCGGCATTCTGCTGCTGCACCGAGAAGATCGTATCGCCATCCTTGGCCCAGGCGCTGCGATTGCCCGCCATGCTGTAGTCGTGGAACTTCTGGAAGGTCTTCATCTGCCGCGCGTATTGTTCCATGGGCGGTCCCACGTACTCGCCCAGAACCCAGGTGATGGCCATCAGCACCAGCCCTGCGGACGCCACCCACGTGGCAATTCGCGCAGTCGAAACGCCAGCGGCGCGAACGACGATCAATTCCATCGAGCGCGCCAGATTGCCCAGCGCCAGCAGCGCCGCGATCAGCGAAGCGATGGGCAACATGTCGAACGCCTGCTGCGGCAGGCCCAGGCCCACGAACATGAAGGCATGGGCCGTGGTGTAGGTGCCGACACCGATGTCGTCCTGCTGCATGATGAGCTGGTACAGACCGGCAAGCACCAGCAGCACCGCCATCACCATGGCGGTGTGGCTGAGCACCGCGCGCATCACGTAACGGGCAAGCACCGACATGATCAAGCTCCCGCCAGCACCGGCTGCGCCCGGCCCGGGGGACTCTCCCGGATCAGCAGCCACACGGCAATGCACAGCGCGACACCGTGCACCCACCACAGGCCGACGAAATCCGGCAGCGTGCCGTTCTCGATCCAGGTGCGCGCCGCCACCAGCAGCTGCGAGTAGAGGAAGTACGCCAGGATGGCCAAGCCGATCTTGCCGAACCGGCCCTGCCGCGGCCGCAGGCGTGACAACGGCACGGCGATCAGCATCAGCACCAGCGCCGTGATCGGCGTAGAGATACGCCAGTGCAGCTCTGCGATGTCGTCGAGATTGGACGACCCCAACAGTTCCGCCGTGAGCTTCATGTTCGACTTGCGGGCGCGGCCGGTCATCTCGCCCAGGCGGATCGGAATGCCGCCTTCGCTGAACTTGATGATCCGGAACTCGCCGCTGCCCGGCGTGCCTTCGTAACGCACGCCGTCATAGAGCACGAAAGTCTGCTCCGCTTGGCCCGCACCGCGCTGCTCGGCGCGCGTCGCGGTCCAGATCTCGAATTTGCTCTCACCCTTCTCGCCCTGCGCCGTCAGCACCGGCCGCTCCACGAAGACGTTGACGTTGTGCAGGATGCCATTGCTGTCGACACGCTCGGCGTAGAACACGATGCTGCCGCTGCCGAAGGTACGAAAGCGGCCCGGCTCGAGCAGACCGAACTGCGCATCGCGCAAAGCCTCGGCGCGAATCTCCTGGGCTCGGGCGCTGGCCGCGGGAATCGCAATGAAGGACAACCAGGTCAGCAACGCCACGATCACGGCGCCCAGTAGTGCGATCGGCCGGAACAGCCCGGCCGGCCCGACGCCGCAGGACTGGATCGCCGCCATCTCGCTCTCGTGATACAGCCGTCCCAGCGCCAGGATGATGGCGAGGAAGAAACCGATCGGCACGATCACCGACAGGTTGCCGGCAGTGGTCAGGCCGATCAGTGCGAACACCACTTCGCGCGGAAAGTCATTGGCCGCCGCTTGCGACAGCACTCGCGCCAGCTGATTCGCCAGCAGGATGACCAGCAGCACGCCGGTGACCGCGACCCAGGTCACGGCCACCTCGCGAAAAATGTAACGGTCCAGCGTGCGCAGCGCGAATTCCTCTTCAGACCGACCGTCGGACCGCGTTCGACGCGATCGGTTCAGCGGCCATCCGGCAGGAGTGAATGAGGTAGACTACCGGCCCGTGAAATGCTGAACGACTGCCTCGGCTGGGGAAGCGGCTGACTCATTGCCGTCTACCCGAAACCGCGACGCCACCGCTCTGCGACAGATCGCGGTCGTCGAAGCTGCTGCCGGGCCGATGGCAATCAAGTCAGTGAGTCCTGGGTTGCCCGAAGCCAATCATGAAGCGTCGTGGCGGCCCGGCCGCCGGTGTGTAAGTTAAGCGACGCAGCCGTCCGCGTAAACCGCTGCACCCACAAATATTTCGAGGACCGACCATGGAATTTTTCGCCACCAGCACTGCTCCCGCGCGCCAGCGCACCGACTGCGCCATCGTCGGCGTGTACGACAAGGGCGTACTGTCGGAAGCCGCGGAAGAGCTCGACCGCCGCAGCGGCGGCCGCATCGCTCGGCTGGTGAAACGTGGCGACCTGCGCGGCAAGAGCGGCGACGTGCAGACGCTGTCGGATCTGACCGGTCCGTGCGAGCGCATCGTGGTCGTCGGCCTGGGTGCTCGCAGCAACTTCAAGCGCAAGCAGTACCGTCGTGCGCTGGTCACTGCGCTGGCGGCCATTGCCCGCACCGGCGCCCGCGACGCGGTGAGCTATCTTTCATTGGAGAAGGTCGGCGACGCCGACAGCTACACCCTGGCTCGCACCGCTGCGGAAGTGGTCGGCAACTCCGCTTACCGCATTCCCGATCACAAGACCTCCAACAAGCGCGCCAAATCCATGCTGACCCGCTTCGGCGTGGCCACCAGCGGCCGCAGCGAGCGCAGCAACACCGAGCGGGGCCTCGAACACGGCGGCGGCATCGTCGCCGGCATGTCGTTGATGCGCGACCTGGCCAATCAACCGGCCAACGTCTGCACTCCCACGTATCTCGCCAATGCGGCCAAGGCGCTGGCCCGCCAGCATCGCAAGATCCGCGTGCGCGTCCTCAACGAAGCCGATTGCCGCAAGCTGCGCATGGGCTCCTTCCTGTCGGTCGCGGCCGGCACCGAGGAGCCGGCACGCCTGATCGTGCTGGAGTATCACGGTGCCGCCCGCAGCGAGGCACCGGTCGCCCTGGTCGGCAAGGGCGTGACCTTCGACACCGGCGGCATTTCGCTCAAGCCGCCGGGCGCCATGGACGAGATGAAATTCGACATGAGCGGCGCGGCCAGCGTGCTGGGCACCTTCAAGGCGGTGGCCGAGCTGGACCTGCCGATCAACGTGGTCGGCATCGTGCCGGCGGTCGAGAACATGCCCAGCGGCACCGCCACCAAGCCCGGCGACATCGTCAAGAGCATGTCGGGCCAGACCATCGAGATCCTGAACACCGACGCCGAGGGCCGCCTGATCCTGTGCGACGCCCTCACCTACGCACGGCGCTTCAAGCCGCAGGCGGTGATCGACATCGCCACGCTCACCGGCGCTTGCGTGATCGCGCTCGGCAGCCAGTTCTCGGGCCTGTTCAGCAACGACGAAGAGCTGTCCGAGGCGCTGCGGCAAGCCGGCAAGCGCGCCGAGGACGGCGCCTGGCCGATGCCGATCGGCGAGGAATATGCGGACGGCTTGAAGAGCAACTTCGCCGACTTCGCCAACGTGGCCGGCCGCGAAGGCGGCGCGATCACGGCAGCCTGCTTCCTGGCGAAATTCACCGACGGCCTGAAATGGGCGCACCTGGACGTGGCCGGCACGGCGTACCAGTCGGGCTCGCAGAAATCCAGCACCGGCCGGCCGGTGCCGCTGCTGGTCGACTACCTGATCAACAACAAGTAACGGTTCACATGAGTCGAGTGGACTTCTACGTCCTCTCCGCGGACGCACCCGATGCCCGCCTGCGCTATGCGTGCAGGCTGGCCGAGCGCGCCGTCGAGCAAGGCTGTCGGACATACATACAAGCGCCCGACGTGCAACGACTCGACGATCTGCTGTGGACATTCAGCGATGGCAGCTTCCTGCCGCACGAGATCTATCGCGGCCAGGCGGCGGCCCACGAGCGAGTCATGGTGATGGTGGGCTCGGAGCCCGGGCCGCAGTCGCATCGTGGACTGTTGATCAATCTCATGGACGCGCTGCCGCCGGACGTCAATGCCTACGAGCGGATCGCCGAGATCGTGGATGTGGATCCGGAGCGCAAACGCACGGCGCGGGAAAGATACAAAAAATATCGAGAGCAAGGCTGCACGATGGAGTCGCACAACTTGTAGCGGCGCCGCAGAAGAACGAGGTTCTCCAGGGGGGATATGAGAATGAAGAAGACACTGTTGGCGACCTTGCTGCTGACGGCAGCACCTTTCGCATTCGGCGCGGATGAGCAAACGGCGCAGCCACCCTTCAGCGTAGTCGAGGCTTCGATCCCGGACATGCAGCGGGCAATGGCGGAAGG
>DATMEZ010000124.1:0-5949 GCA_035556415.1 Povalibacter sp. | reverse complement strand
GGTGCTTACCGAACCGACGCGCTTCGGCGGCTGCCTGGATCACCTGGCGCAGGCTTCGGCGGCGCTTGCACCGTTGAAGGTGCCGACCATGCGCAAGGATTTTCTGGTCGATCCCTATCAGGTGATGGAAGGCCGCGCCGCGGGCGCCGGTGGCGTGCTGGTCATCGTGCGCATGCTCGATCGCAGCCGCATCACCGAGCTGCTCGATTGTGCCGCCATGCTCAAGATGTTCGTGCTGCTCGAAGCCTTCGATGCGGCGGACCTGCAGGCGGCGCACGAAGTGCTGGCACTGCGCAAGGCGCACGACGAGCAGATCCTGGTCGGACTCAACTGCCGCGACCTGGAGAAGCTCACGGTCGAGTTCTCGCGCCTCGAAGACCTGGCCGATCGCCTGCCTCCCGGTTACGCGCACGTCGCGGAAAGCGGCGTCAGTTCACTCCAGGACGTGAAAATGGTAGTGGACCTCGGCTACCGGCTGGCTCTCGTGGGCACGACGCTGATGAACTCCTCCGATCCACGCAAGCTGCTGGGCGAGATGCTGGCTACCGGACGTGAGCGTGCGATGGCCGTGCGCACGCGCAAGATCAGGATTGCGACCGGGGACGAGCAGGAGTGAGTGTGGCCCGCTCGCCGCACCGCGGCGCTGGATCTCGGCAATCGAGAGCGTACTGCCGGTTGGAGAGAACGGCTGTCGACCGCAATCGCTGCTCGTTCGCGTGTCCGCCGTGACGCTCTGGGTAAAGATTTGTGGCTTGACCACGGATGAGGGCATTGCAGCTGCGGTTGCGGCGGGTGCCGACGCCGTCGGTTTCGTATTCGCGCCATCGAAACGGCAAGTCACGGCGCAGCGCGCCGCCGAGCTGGCTCGGCATGTGCCGTCGCACGTGACCCGCGTGGCGGTCATGCAGCATCCGGTGCAAGCGCTGCTCGATGAGATCTGGACGATCTTTCGTCCCGACGTGTTGCAGACCGATGCCGAGGATCTCGAATCGTTGGTCGTGCCGGCGGGCCTTGCGGTCATGCCGGTGCTGCGTGCCGGCCACATGCGCGCCGGTTCGTTGCCGCAGCGGTTTCTGTTCGAAGGGCCTGTCAGCGGAGCAGGCGAAGCCGCCGACTGGAATGCCGCTGCGGAGTTGGCGCGACGGTCGCAGCTGATTCTGGCGGGCGGCCTGCATCCCGCGAATGTCGCGGACGCGGTTCGCCGGGTTCGTCCCTTCGGGGTCGATGTCAGTAGCGGCGTCGAGCGCGAGCCCGGCATCAAGGATGCCGCCAAGATTGCACAGTTCGTTCGCGCGGCGCGCACCAGCACGCCTGCGCTTTTGTCGGAGTAATCAATGACAGCAGATGCACAGACCGACAGGCAGGCGCTATGGGATCAGACCATGGCCGACGCCTATCCCGATCGTCAGGGCCGTTACGGCCCGTTCGGCGGCCGCTACATCCCGGAAACACTGGTGCCGGCGCTCAATCGCCTGCAGGCGGGTGTTGACAAGTATCTGCGCGATGCGGATTTCCTTGCGGAATTTCATGCAGAACTGAAAAGCTGGATCGGTCGGCCGACGCCGCTGACTCATGCGCGAGGCTTGTCCAAGCTGTGGGGCGCGGAAGTGTGGCTCAAGCGCGAAGATCTCGCGCACACCGGTGCTCACAAGATCAACAACTCGGTGGGCCAGGTGCTGCTGGCGAAGAAGCTCGGCGCGAAACGTGTCATCGCTGAAACCGGTGCGGGTCAGCACGGGGTCGCTTCGGCGGCCGCGTGCGCTCGCTTGGGAATGCCGTGCACGGTCTATATGGGCTCCGTCGACATGGAGCGTCAGGCGCCGAACGTCGGGCGCATGAAGTTGCTCGGTGCTGAAGTCGTGCCGGTCACCAGCGGCGACCAGACTTTGCGGGCGGCGGTGGATGAGGCGTTGCGCGACTGGGTCACCGATCCGAACGGTACGTATTACTGCATCGGCTCGGCCATCGGTCCGCATCCCTATCCGTACATCGTGCGCGAACTGCAGTCGGTGATCGGGCGCGAAGCGCGCGAGCAGATGCTTGCCATCACCGGCAAGTTGCCGGACATCGCCGTGGCTTGCGTGGGCGGCGGCTCGAACGCCATCGGCCTGTTCCATCCTTTCGTCAAGGATCATGAAGTAGCGCTGCTGGGCCTGGAGGCGGGCGGTGCGGGCGATGGGTTGGGACAGAACGCAGCATCGCTGGCATACGGCTCGCCCGGTGTATTGCAGGGCACGTACTCGATGCTGCTGCAGGACGAGAACGGACAGATCCAGGAAACACAGTCGGTATCCGCGGGTCTGGATTATCCCGGCGTCGGGCCCGAGCACGCGTTGCTGATGACCATCGGTCGCGTGAAGTACGAAGCCGTGAATGACGACGATGCGCTGGCGGCGCTCGCCGAGTGCTGTGCCGCCGAAGGCATTCTGCCGGCGATCGAATCCTCGCACGCGCTGGCCGGTGCCAAGCGCCATGCCCGGGCGAATCCGGGCAGCCGCATCCTGATCGGACTTTCCGGGCGCGGCGACAAAGACATGCCAACGTTGCAGAAGACCATCTTGAAGGGGCAGTTGTGATGACGGTCGGCAGTACGATCAGCGAGGCGATCGGTAGAGCCAAGGCGCAGGGCCAGCCGGCCATCGTCGCCTACATCACCGCGGGCTTTCCGAAGCGGGAGAGATTTCTCGAGCAGCTGCAGGCAGTTGCCGCAGCGGCCGACGTGGTCGAGATCGGTGTGCCGTTCAGCGATCCGATGGCGGACGGCACGACCATCCAGCGCTCCAGCCGTGCCGCGCTCGACCAGGGTGTGTCGTTGCGCTGGATTCTCTCGGAGCTTTCCGGGCGGCCACGCGGCGCTACGCCGCTGCTGCTGATGAGCTATCTGAATCCGCTGCTGGCCTACGGCGTGGATCGATTGCCCAAGGCCGCAGCCGAAGCGGGCATTACCGGATTCATCGTTCCCGATCTACCGTACGAGGAATCCACCGAGTTGCGAGCGGCGCTCGAAGCGCACGGAATTGCGCTGGTGCAATTCGTCACGCCCGTAACTCCGCTCGATCGCATGGCCATGCTCTGCCAGGCCAGCCGCGGGTTCATCTATGGCATCACCATGACCGGCACCACCGGCAAGAACGTTGCCGTGCCGCAGCAGGTGCTCGACTATTTCGCCAGCGTGAAGCGCATTTCGCCGGTGCCGGTCTGCGCCGGTTTCGGCATTCGCAGCCGTGAGCAGGTGGCGCTGATGGCGCCATATGTCGACGGCGTGATCGTCGGCTCTGCGCTGGTGGAAGTCATGGAAAGAGGCGAGGATCCGGGGGCCTTCCTACGTTCTCTGCGCGGATGAATTGATGCAGCGCTCCGGCGAGGATGTTCGCCGGGAAGCCCTGCACTCGAGCGTGCGTGAGTTGGCGTAGGTAATCCACTGAGCGTAATTCCCGTACACGCCATCGCAGAAATCGCGCCGGAACAATCCCTGCTGCCGTCGCCTTAGAGAGAAGCCGGAGCGTTTGTCCGGTGTTCACTGGCGCGCAGGGGGAGGGCCATGGCATCGAAATCTCCATGGTGGCCGTTCGCCGCCTTGTTCGGATCCCGGAAGACCGCGCCCGTTGCCGGGCAGAGTGCGCCACCGAATCCCTTCCATGCCGTTTCCGTCGTGCCCGGCAAGAAGTCCTGCGCGGCTGCGCACCGCTTCACCGGTCGGCGATTCCTGTCGCGACAAGCGCCGAAACTACCGCTGCCGACCTGCGACGTCGCCGTTTGCACCTGCCGATACAAACATCACAAGGATCGCCGTGTCGGGCCGCGTCGTCGCAGCGAGATCGGCATGATGTCGCCGCTATGGAGTGGCGCGGAGCGCCGCAGCTCCCGCGGTCGTCGCGCCGACGACAGGTAGAACTCCGCCGAGTGCGTTACGCCACCGGCTCAGGCGTGAACGCCGACAGGCGACTCTGTGTGCGCAGCATATCGGCTTCGGTGAACTCGCGTTCCGGCCGCATTCGGCGAACCAGGTTGGCGAAATCTTCGGCGGGCACCGCCGGGCTGCAGTAGAAGCCCTGGTACTGATCGCAACCGAGCTGGCGCAGGAATTCGAGCTGATCGCTCGACTCCACGCCCTCGGCTACCACTCGCAGCCGCAGGTTGTGGGCGAGCGAGATGATCGCCTTGACGATGGAAGCGTCATCGGAGTTCTTCATCAGGTCGCGAATGAAGCTGCGATCGATCTTGAGCTTGTCCAGCGGAAAGCGCCGCAGATAGCTCAGCGAAGAATAGCCGGTGCCGAAATCGTCGATGGAGATGTGCACGCCCATGGCACTCAAGGTGGCGAGCGTGGCGGCGGAGGCCTCCGGGTTGTGCATGATCGCGCTTTCGGTCAGTTCCAGCTCGATCGAGCCCGGCTCCAGCCGTGACTCCTCCAGCGCCGATTTCACCATTGCAGCCAGATCGGCCTGGCGGAATTGCTTTGCGGAGAGATTCACCGCCACACGTACCGGCGACAGGCCGGCGTCCAGCCAGGTCCGTATCTGCCGGCACGCAGCGCGCAGGACCCATTCGCCCAGCGGCACGATCAAACCCGTTTCTTCCGCTATTGGGATGAACGTCAGCGGCGAGATCAGGCCGCGCGTCGGATGGCGCCAGCGGATCAACGCTTCGGCGCTGCGTACCCGATCGGTCGGAATGTCGACCTTCGGCTGGTAGTGCAGCTCCATCTCGCCCCTGTCGATGGCGCGGCGCAACTCGCTTTCCAAGGCGAGCCGATCGTCGGTGAAGGTGCTCATTTCCGCGGCGTAGAAGCGATAGCCGCCGCGCGCGGAATCCTTGGTGTAGCGCATGGCCGCGTTGGCCCGGCGCAGCAGAATGTCGAAGGAATCGCCGTCCATCGGGAAGGTGCTGATGCCGATGCTCACGGACGGATGCACGTCGACCGTGCCGGCGGTGAACTTCTGATGCAAGGCTTCGAGCACCTTTTCTGCCACGGTTTCCGCATCACGCGCGCTGCGCAGCTCGGTGGCCAGGATGGTGAACTCGTCACTGGCCAGTCGCGCCAGCGTGTCGTTATGCCGAAGCACGCTACGCAGGCGCTGCGAAAGTTCGAGCAGCAATTCATCGCCCGCCTGATGACCCAGCGAGTCGTTGATCGCTTTGAGCCGGTCGACGTCCAGCACCATCACCGCAAGTTGCGTATCGCGGCGCCGGGCATCGGCCAATGCTTGTTCTGCTGCTGCTACCAACGCTACGCGGTTGGGCAGGCCGGTCAGCGAGTCGCAGCGGTTGGAGTTGCGTACGTGCGCGTCGATCGCGTCATCGCGGTCGCGGCGCAGTCTGAAGGAAAGCCACAGGGCCGCGCATGAGGCCAGGATCGCGACGACGATCGATGCCATCAGCAGCATGCGGTCATCGGTCGACACGGAAACGGCCCGCAGGTCGGGTACGCCAGCCTGATGCATCGCCCAGATGCCGGTGCCTAGCGCCAGCATCCCCCCGGCGAGCCATGCGATACCCCGCCGCAGCCGCGTGCCATAGACGCGTGCCGCCAGGTTCGACGCTGTGTAACAGACGACGATGGCGACCGCGATCGATAGGTAGACCAGCCAGGGGTTGTACGTGCCTTGCATATATAGAATCGACAGCGCTGCGAGTTCGCGCTGCATTCGCTAGACGTATCGGGCACCGGCTCAGGTGCTTGAGGCTTTGCCAGCGGTCAAATCCGCGAACCGCTGGGAGAAATCGGGAAATGTGCGGCGACTCTCACTTTGCCCCCGCCGCGGCAGGGCAGCCGCTAGAATTCATCCATGAAATCGATCTGTGTTTTCTGCGGATCCAGCCCGGGCGACCGGCCCGGCTACCTGCAGCTGGCCCGCGAACTGGGCGCATTACTGGCGCGGCGCAATCTCACCGTGGTGTATGGCGGCGGGCGCGTCGGATTGATGGGGGCGCTGGCGGATGCGGCGT
>DATMEZ010000123.1:0-29075 GCA_035556415.1 Povalibacter sp. | reverse complement strand
CCATCGACGAGCAGCTGTCGCGACGAGTAGCGGTTGACGTCGGCGATGACCACCGACAGCGGCTCGTTGACATACTCCAGGCGGCCTTCGCGCCAGGCCGTCATGCCGGCCGTGTCGACCTGTGAGAGCTGCAGGATCTGCTTGCGGCCGTCGCTGGCTCCCTTGTCCCAGATGAGCTGGTAGCCCGCTGCCACCCGGATCGGTGCGCTGCGTCCGGTGGCACGGCTGCTGGGTGCAGCACCTGCGCTGCCGAGCGGGGGCGGGTCGGTAATGATGTCGACGATGCCTTCCGTGACGGTCACGGCAACCCGGCCGTCGTTCTTGCGCACGTCGAATGCGGTGCCCACGGCCAGGATGCGAAGCTCGCCGGTGTCCACGGCGAAGGGCCGGGTCTTGTCCTTGGCGACGTTGAAATAGGCCTGGCCCTGGGTGAGCTTGAGATGCCGCGCGGCCGGTTCATATTCCAGCGCGAGGCTGGAGTGAGCGCCGAGCGCCACGGTCGAGCCGTCAGGCAACACCGCTTCCTGGTTTTCCGCGAGTCCCGTGCCCAGGGTGCCATCCGGCGGCAATGTCAGCGGCGTGCGCATCATGACCAGTGCCACGAGGGCACATACGCCCAACGCGCCGGCAGCGAGCAGACTGCCCCAGGCGAATCTTCTTCCAGAAGCACCGGCCAGCGACGGCAGGAATTTTTCCAGCACGCCACGCAGGCCATTGCGTTCTGCAGGCGCATCCGGCCGTGGTGCTGGCTCACGTTCGAAGGGAGCTGCGGCGTTCACGCTGGCGCGTCCGAGCAGTCCCAGGCGATCCCACAGGGTCTGCATCTCCTCGAAGGCGCGCGCATTGCCGCAATCCGTTTCGTACCAACGGATCCATGCCGCCAGCTCCTCGTCGTCGAGCGTTCCGTCCGGCGCACCGTTGGACAGTCGAATCAGCCACTCGGTGCTTTCACGCAGGCGTTGGACGTCATGGGCGGAACGAGGTCGGGACGATGTGTTCATTGGCGCACCATCGCATCGGCTTCGGCGGCGGACAGGCCATCCAGGCGCAGCCGGCAATACAGCATCGCCTGCACCAGGTAGCTGCGTACAGTTCGTTCCGATGTGCCCAGCTCTGCGGCGATCTCGCGCTGAGTTCTGTCGTGATAGCGGTGCAGGACCAGCGCGTGACGGCAGCGAGTAGGCAGCTCGTTCAGTGCGATGTCGAGAAGGTCGAGTTCCTCATCGGCGATGGCGGCGCGCTCCGGGCCGGCGCTGCCTTCGAGTTCCTCGAACAGTTCAGGCTCGGCGCGCAGCAGCTGCTTGGTGCGTTCGCGCAGCCGGTCGATGGCCAGGTTCATCGCCACCTTGAAAAGGTAAGCGCGCAGGAAGCTCACCGCACCCGTGCGATCCAGCTGCAGCAGCCTGACATAGGCTTCCTGTGCAACCTCCTTGGCTTCGTGCTCCGATCCCAGGCGTGCCCGCAGAAAGCGCAGCAGCAACTGATTGTGCTGCTGGAACAAAGACGCCACGTCGCGCGAGCGTGCCTGCGTGTCGAAGTAGCTATGTCCATGCGCGACCGGATCTACGGCACCGGCGGTTTGGGTATCTGTTTTCGCCACGATCAAATCCGATCAGAAGAAACGCTCATGGCCGCGATGAAAGCGGCTGCGGCTCGGCCGAGTCCCGCGGTCCTCGATGCTGAGTTTGGTTTTCCTTGCACTTCATTAGAAAGCGAGATTTTCCTGACGTCGTGCTTGCATCAGATGCCGGGTAGCACGCGCTAATGAAGTCAAACTTGCTCGTTCTTGGTCATTCCAGCGCAAACGCGAATCCATCCGAGTCGGCAGGATGGGATCGAGCTTGCGCGGCAGTGACGAGTCAACCTCAGGTGTCTTTCTTGGGTCACGAGAAGCGCGTGCGCGCAGCGGTGCTGCAATCGAAGCACACATCGATGGCGTTCCCGATAGCAAATCGGCATCGCACTGAAAGCACATCGGCATGGCGCTGCACGCGTGCAAAAAAATGAGTCGTGACTGTCGCGTCAGCTTCCGCTTTTGCGCATTCCAACGTCTTGGCACGGTCATCGCATTTACAAACCAATTAAGGAACCTCGAGACAGTGGGGCTCGATCCTCGGGTTCCCTCTCTTCAGGAGACGACATGCATCATTCCAAGGACCGTTCCCGGCGAACTTCGGCAACACGTGCTGCGACACTCGCCGGCTCGCGTGCCAGGCCGGCGTCCTGTGCTTCGCTCAAGCTGCTGATCCGGGCTCTGTGCAATACGCTGGCGATCGGCGCCGGCAGTGTCGGGCCGTTGGCCGCCAGTGCTGCGCAACAGGTGCAGCTGGTGGCCGAGGAGCGGTCGTTCGATATTCCGGCGCAGCCGGTTGCTGCAGCGCTGATGCAGTTCTCGCGTCAGGCCAATGTGCAGATCATTGCCGACGCCGGCAAGCTCGGTGATGCGCGCTCGCAATCGCTGAGCGGCCGCTTCCGGCCCGCGGAGGCCATTTCCATCCTGCTGTCGCGAACCGGACTGATCTACGAAGTGACGGCGAGCAACACCATCGTCGTCAGCAGCCAGAAGCTCAATGCAGGGCACGGTCCGCGACTGATCTCATGGAACGGTGATGGCGGTCGCATGCTGCTGGCGCAAGCGACGCAAACGGTCGAGCCCGGTCCATCGGCAGCTGCACCCGCGAACAGCGGTCCGGCGCCGCTGAACGACAATGCGACGACACTGGAAGAAGTGGCAGTGACCGCTACTCGTATTCAGCGTAACGGCTTCAATGCGCCGACGCCCACCACCATCGTCGGTGTCGATGAGATCGAGGCGCGTGCTGCCGTCAATGTGAGCAGTGTGCTCTACGAGATGCCATCGGTCCGCGCGGCGGCTTCGATGACCGTGGCGACCCAGAACCAGGGTGGCAACTTCGTGAACCTGCGCGGGCTCGGCGCAACCCGCACCCTGACGCTGGTCGACGGCCGCCGCTTCGTGCCCACGACCAATACCGGCATCGTCGACATCAATGCGATTCCTTCGGCGCTGGTCGAGCGCATCGAAGTCGTGACCGGCGGCGCTTCGGCCGCGTGGGGTTCCGATGCAGTGTCAGGCGTGATCAACCTGGTTCTGAAGAAGAAAATCGAAGGCTTCCAGGGCAGCGCACAGTTCGGTTTGTCGGAGCACGGCGATAACCGCGAGCGCACCACGACGCTGGCCTGGGGATCGGACTTCGCGGACGGCCGCGGGCAATTCATGATCGCCGGCGAATTCAGCAAGCTGGACCAGGTCGCCATGCAATACAGCCGCGACTGGGGCCGGCATCGCTGGGGCTGGGTTCCCGGCGTCATCGACGGGCGACCCGTGGCGCGCATTCCCATGCAGGGTGTGACTGCCTCGGGCATCACCGATGGTGGTGTCATCGTTGCGCCGCCGGGCAGCCCGTTGCGCGGCATCCAGTTCGGCACCGGCGGCAAGGCGATTCCGTTCCATTACGGCACCAACGTGGGCGCCAACCTGATGGTGGGCGGCGATGGCGGCGTGGACGGCGACAACTATCCGCTCGCCACGCCTCTGGAAAGGAAGAACGTCTTCGCGCGCACTACTTTCGATATCACCGATCAGGTCAGCGCGTTCGCCGAGCTGTCCTATGCCGAGTCGTACAGCCTCGGCCGGACCATGCCCGACTACACGCCCAACGGCGAGCCCATCATCACCATCCAGCGCGACAACGCCTACCTGGATCCGGCGGTGCGGGCCATCATGACCGACAACGATCTGCAGTCGTTCAACATGGGACGGCGCTGGCGTGAGTTCAACGATCCCTACCTGCGGGTGAGCGGCAGCAACAAGGTGACGCGCGGTGCCATCGGTCTGGAAGGCACGTTGGACAACGGCTGGGGCTGGGACGCGCACATCGCCTCCGGCAAGACGACCTACGCCGCCCGTTCCTACGATCACATGATCAACGCCAACCTGCGCGCGGCCATCGATACCGTGGTCGGGCCGGACGGCATGCCGATCTGTCGCATCGATTCGACCAACCCGGCGGACATCGCCATTGTCAGCGCGCCGAACTACCAGGGACGCGGCGCCGCGGCAGGCTGTGTGCCGCTCAATCCTTTCGGTTCGGGATCGGTCTCGGCCGCAGCGGCCGCCTATTCGCTGGGCACCATGATGACCGACAGCACCATCAAGCAGGACGTTGCCGGTGTATCGATTCACGGCGAGCCTTTCTCCACCTGGGCCGACGTGGTGTCGGTGACGGCCGGTATCGATTACCGGCGCGAGAGCGCCTCGCAGGACTCCGACCCGATCTCGCGCTTCGTCACTCCAGCCTTCCCCAACGGCGGCTGGAAGTTCGGCAATCCCAAACAGTACGGCGGCCATTACAACGTCACGGAATACTTCGCCGAAACCGTGGTGCCGCTGCTCAAGGATCTGCCGTTCGCGCGTTCGCTGGAATTGAACGCCGCTGCGCGCAACACGGACTACAGCACCAGCGGCAAGGTGACTTCCTGGAAGGGCGGCCTGACGTATTCACCTTTCCGCGGCCTGCTGCTGCGCGGCACTCGTTCGAAGGACATCCGTGCAGCCAACATCCTGGAGCTGTTCTCCTCGGCCATCCCGTTCGTCGGCACCATCACCGACTACGGCCTGCCCGGCAATCCGACTTCGTTCACGGCCACCAGCACCAGCGGCAATCCGCAGCTCAAGCCGGAGAAGGGCGACACCACGACCCTGGGCATCACCTGGCAGCCGCCGCAGATTCCGGGCCTGCTGGCATCGGTGGACTACTACACCATCGACCTGAAGGACGCGATCAGTTCGCTGGGCGGGCAGAACATCGTCAACTTCTGCTACGGCGCGCAGGGCGCACCGCTGACTCCGAGCCTGTGCAGCCTGATCCAGCGCGATCCGTCCACCGGCGTCATCACCAACATTGCCAACAAGACGCTGAACATCGCGGCACAGAAGACCAGCGGCGTGGACCTGGAGCTGAGCTATCGGCTGCCGGTGCCCGGATTGCTCAGCCCCGAATCGGGCAGCCTGCTGCTGCGGGTGCTGGGCACGTACGTGGATGAGCTCATCGTCAACAATGGCCTGAACAGCGTCGATCGCGCCGGCGAAGGCTCGCCGCAATGGCGCTGGACCGGCAGCGCCACCTACAACAACGGTCCGTGGACCCTGTACCTGCAGGGCGTGTACACCGGCGAGACCAATGTCGACAACACTTTCACTGCGGCGCAGATCGCCGATAACACGGTCGATTCGCAGTTCATCGTCAATGCTTCCGTGCAGCGCACTTTGTACGAGAGCGGACGCGGGCGCCTGCAGTTGTTCGGCAACGTCACCAACCTGCTCGACCAGGATCCACCGGTCTCCACCAGCAGCGTGGCCTATGCCTGGTCGGCGCCGCTCGGCGCGGGCTACGACAAGATCGGGCGCGCCTACAGCATCGGCGTGCGATTCTCTTACTGATGTCCCCGCGCCACGGATAGGCCGGAAAAGGCGGGTCGGGCCTGCACTTGCGCAGGCTCGACCCTTCCGCATATCTCTGCCGTCAGCAACATCGCCTTGCACGACGATTCGTGCGACCGCAGCTGCCGGGTACGAGTGCGAGCCATGCCGTAGTCCCATGAATTGCTTGCCCGCTGCTGGTGCGTCGCCGAACCGGTGCCGGAGTTGGTGCCGTCGCTCCTGAAAGTGCATAGTGGCTGCACGGGCCATTTCGAAGAAGATGGCAGCTATCAGGGGTTCCGGGGGAAGCGATGCACTTGCTCTGCTGTCTGCTGGCGGTCGCGGCGACTGGGCCGGAAGGCACCGGCAACTTGCCGACGCCCGTCGAGGTGCCGCCTAGTACCATCCAGACGACGACCGCACCCGTTCCCGAAGAAGTTCTCGTCGAAGCACCGGAGCCGCGTTATGTCGCGCCCAACAAGCGCGACCGCATCGGCCGGGTCTGGGCCCCCGTGATGATCAACGGGCAGGGTCCGTTCCGCCTGGTGCTGGATACCGGCGCGACCAGCTCCGCCGTCATTCAATCGGTTGCCACGCGGCTGGGGGCTGCTGCCAGCAGCCCTCGAATGATGCGGCTGCACGGCGTGACCGGTTCGGCCCTGGTGCCTTCGATCAAGGTCGACACGCTGGAAGTGGGCGACCTGCTGCTGGAGGGCAGACAACTGCCCATCGTGCCGGATGCCTTCGGCGGCGCCGAAGGGGTGCTGGGCACCGAAGGCCTCATCGACAAGCGCATCGTCGTCGACTTCCGCAAAGACGAGATTTCCATCAGGCGCTCACGCCAGCAACGCGTCGAGGCGGGCTTTACCGCAGTGCCGCTGACCCTGGGCGCCCATCGATTGCCGACCTTCGACGTGTTGATCGGTACGCTGCGCGTCAAGGCCATCCTCGATACCGGTGCGCAGGCAACCGTGGGCAACAACGCGCTGCGCGAGCTGCTGAAGCGACGGCCGATCGAAGGCGGATTGACGCAAGACATCATCGGCGTGACGCTGGATGTCGCCCGCGGCGAAGTCGTGCCCGTTCCGACGATGTATATCGGCGGGATTCAGGTGCGCGGGCTGCGGCTGACCTTCGGCGACATGTTCATCTTCGAGCGCTGGAAGATGACCCGCGAGCCGGTGCTCCTGGTCGGCATGGATGTCATCGGCTCGCTCGAAGCGTTCGTGATCGACTATCCGAAACGCCAGTTGCAGATCCGCGCTCGCACGGGATTCTGACGCCGCGTCATGCCCTGTCGGATTCGATGGTTCGCCATGGGATCGAGGCGCCGCATCTTCCGAAGCACGCGACTCACGCTGTTGTGTTGACCCTGAGGAGAACGGCCGGGCCGGCGTAGCTGGCCCAGCCCCGGCACGTCAGCGCAGCACGGACTCCGTCCGGTATACCGGGTACAGATTGAGCTGCTCGTCCCAGGCGGGGTGCTTGCGATAGAAGAAGTCCAGGCGCGCCATGGGGTCCTGCGCGAACGCCGGGTCCTGCGCCAATTTGCGCTCGAACTCCTGCTTCACCGCTGGATCCTTCTCGAGCATGTCCTCGGCGACCGCTTCGGCGACATAGGCTTCCATGTACTCCTTGCGCTCGAAGGCAGCGTTGAAGAAGCCCCAGCTCAGGAAGGAGTCGGGGTCCTTGGGCTCCAGCAGTGTCATCGCGAGATAAGAGTTGGCCTGCGCGATCGGCACGAACAGCGAACCGGCGGGGATGTCGCGTTGCTCGTGCTTCCAGTCGCCTTCGACCGTCATGGCCGTCCGACCCTCGAAGGTCGCAGGTGCGCTGGTGGCCTTGGTGGCGCGGAACGTCTGCACCGCGGCCTGCGATTGCGCGCTTTCGATCCGATGCGTTTCGATGCCGTGCAACGACAGCTTCTGCTGCATCCAGCCGGCATAAGCGGCGGGAATGATGTAGCCACCGCGCGGCGCCGCGACGCTGACGGCCGGCTTCACCTGGTCTTTGAGCGGGATGTGCCAGATCTGCGGGCGTTTGTTGTTGTAGCGGGTCATGAGCGCGCCCGAAATCGCCGAAGGTTCGCGCACGTACTCGTAGCCACGGAAATCGACCATCTTCACGTGATCGGTGTTGTCGTACACCAGCGCGACGCTGGAACCGCCGATCTGTGCGGCGCGCTGATCCGCGGCTTGCGCCGCTTTCAGCCACTCATCGCCGTGGATTGCAGCGAGCTCCATCATGCCGATGATCGAGTTGCGCGTGATCCGCACCCGCGTCGGATAGTTCTTCCACGAATGGGTTTCGACCAGCACGCCGATGCGGTTGTGTTTCGCCCAGTACGCCTGCGAGAAGCGCGCCGGGGAGATTTCGTCGGCAAACCCGGACTGCGGATCGTCTTCGCGCACGAACGAAGGATAGAAGTCGAGCGGCAGCGAGCCCAGTGCCGTGGCCTTGCGCATCAGTTCATCGCGTAGCGCGACGGCATTGCGGACCAGCTCGGCATCGCCGGCGAGCGTCGGCATCACGTTGTACGAAATGTCGTGCTCGAACTGCGCGCCATCGGTCACGTGCAGATCCACGTACAGCACCGGATCCCATTCGCCCAGCAGCCTCAGCATGGCCTGCATTTCCGGCGCGTCGGCCTTGGTGTAGTCGCGATTGAGGTTGAGGTTCTGCGCGGTGGTGCGCCAGCCCATCTCTTCGGGGCCGACCTGGTTCGGCCGGTTCCAGCGGCCGAAGCGCTCATGGCCGTCGACGCTGAAGACGGGCACGAAAACGAAAGTGGCATGTTCCAGCGCGCCCTTGGCGGCACGGCCTTCCAGCATCTCGCGCAATGCCAGGAAGCCGGCATCCTTGCCGTCGATCTCACCGGAGTGAATGCCACCCTGCATCAGCACCACCGGGCGCTGCTTGCCGTGCGCGGCAGCCGCATCGAGCGTGCCGTCGGCCGAGGCAGCCAGCGCCAGCATGGGCCGATTCTCCGGTGAGCGGCCGAACTCGAAACAGCGCACCTGCGACGGCCAGGCCTGCTGAAAAGCGGCGCACAGCCGCTCGACCTCTTCGTAGCGGCCGGTGCGCTTGTAGCCGGACTGTTCGGCCAGCGTGGTGAGTGTCGGTTTGGCGGCGGCGGCCTGCGAGGCGGCGGCGGGAAGCAGGGTGGTCAGAGCACACAGAGCGGCAAGAGCGGACTGGCGCATGGCTTCACGGACCCTTCGTGAAAGAAGAGCCGCAAGCCTAGCGCATGCCGCTGCCAGGATCCGACCGGTTTGAGAAACGGAGCGTTGCTGCGTGGTCTTGTATACCGGAGGGCGGCACCGATCCGTAATCGAGCCGCGGGCGGCAAGCGTGGACGGGAATCCTAGAACGGGACGTCGAGATCGACGATCTCGACGCGCTGGCCCTGCAAGTCGACTTCCTCGCCGATCTCGTTGCCCAGCAGCTTCTGGCCCACCGGCGAGGCCCAGCTGATCAGTCCCGCCGCCGGCTCGGCTTCGTCTTCGCCCACCAGCACGAACTTGCGCTGCTTGCCATCCGGGTACTGCAGCGTCACGCGCGTGCCGAACCGGACTTTCACCGGTGGATTCTCAGGATCGACGCGCTTGGCGCTGGCCTTGCGTTGCTGCCAGTAGCGCAGGTCACGATCGATACGCGCCAGCAATGGCTTGTCGTCGGCCTGCTTGGCCTGCTCGCGCTGCTGCTCCAGTTGCCGGGTCTGCGCCTCGATCTGCTGCAAGCCGCGGGCGGTGACGAAATTCGGCTGCGAGCTCACCGGCCGTTCCGGAAAATCTTCCGGAACGTCAATGCCATCCATTTCTTTGACGAAGGCGCGGCTCATGCGGGCTCGGGGATGAAAGTCAGCGGGGAGGTTGCGGCACCCTCGCAGCCGTCATGGAGTCAGTCAATGCGTGGCTGCCGCGTGTCACAATATGAGGACGGCCGAACCGGCCTTCAAGTTCCTCACCGTCGCGGCTTCCAATGCTTCAAGGGCTTGCGACGCGGGCGCTTAATGGGAGCTCAAGGTGTTGCGACAGGTTTCCGATGCGGGCAGCTCGATCGTTCAATCCGGCTATGCGCTGCTGACGCCGGCCGACGTGCAGGTGCAGCTCGGCCTGTCGGCGGATCAGCTCGACGGCCTGCGTGCCTCGTGGTCGCGCCTGCCGCAGGATACCTACCTGCGCGATGGTGGGAATTATCGCCATCGGCGTCATAGCTGTTTCACTTACGACACGAGCGCGGCCCTGACCCAGACACCGCACCGCGCCCACTGGCAGCCGACGCACTACAACGCGTTGCATGGCGGCATGGAGCGCTGGTTCGAGCCCATCGAGCCGGAAATGACGGCCGCGCCCGCCTGGAATCGATTGTTGCAGGCGCTCGGCGGCCTGTTCGCCACGATCCGGCCGGTGCAGCGCTGGTACATCGAAGCTCACCAGTTCCGTATCGACACCGCCGCTGGCATCGGCCGGCCGACGCCGGAAGGCGCGCACCGCGATGGAGTGGACTACGTTGCGGTCATTCTCGTGGATCGTCACGAAGTGCGTGGCGGCGAGACTCGGGTGTTCGAGGCCCAGGGCATTGCCGGGGTCCGGTTCACCATGACGGCGCCCTGGACCATGCTGCTGCTCGACGACGCGCGCGTCATCCATGAAACCACGCCGATTCAGCCCGAAGGCGAAGGCCTGGGCGGCGTGCGCGACACGCTAGTCCTGACGTATCGCGAACACAGCTTTCAGGCGCCGCAGTAGACGCGGCGAACCCTCAGTCCGTATCCTTCCGACAGCTCGACTCGTTCCGCACCGACATGTCCGATTTCGCTACCCGTTTGCAGCAAGCCATCGCCGCCCACAGCCCACTGTGCGTCGGCATCGACCCCTCCGCTGCGCTGCTGAAGAACTGCGGCTTGCCGGATTGCGCTGAAGGCGCCTACGAATTCGGCAAGCGCGTGCTCGAAGCGGCCCAGTTCGAGTTGTCCATCGTCAAACCGCAATCGGCATTCTTCGAGCGCTTCGGCAGCGACGGCGTGCGGGCGATGGAGCAGTTGGCGCAGCTGGCGCGCAGCCGCGGCGTGCTGGTTCTGCTCGATGGCAAGCGCGGCGACATCGACACCACCGCCGAGGCGTACGCGGCAGGTTATTTCTCGCCATCGAGCCCGTTGCGGGTCGATGCCGTGACCACGCATGCCTATCTCGGATTCGCCGCCCTGGAGAAGTTTCTCGACATCGCCATCCGCAACGACGGTGGCGTGTTCGTCGTGGTGCGCTCCTCGAATCCGGAAGGCCGCGAGCTGCAAACCGCGAAACTGGCAAACGGCGAAACCGTTGCGGGCAACCTGTGTCGCCTGATTACCGAGCGTAACCGTCGCGCCAGCGCCGATGGCCTGGGCCCGATCGGCGCGGTGGTCGGTGCAACCTGCGAGGATGCCGCCGAGACGGCCGCAGCAATGCCTACGGCCTTCATCCTGGCGCCGGGCGTCGGCGCGCAGGGCGCCACCATTCAAGATGTGCTCAAACGCATGCCCGCTGCCCGCGGTCGTGTGTTGCCGAACGTGTCGCGCGCCATCCTGGCGAACGGCTCGACGGCGAGCGAAATCAGAACCACCATTCGGGCGTTGCAGTTGCAGTCGCGCGATTTGTTGTGAGGAGTGAACTAGAGATGCACTACCTGTTGATCTACGACTTTGTCCCCGACTATGTCGAGCGCCGCGGCCAGTTTCGTGATGAGCACCTGAAGCTTGCCTGGGAGGCGAACCAGCGGGGCGAACTACGCTTGGCGGGCGCTCTGACCGACCCGGTGGACTCGGCCATCCTGTGGTTCGAGGGCGATTCGCCGGCTGCCGCCGAACGCTTTGTGAAGAACGATCCTTACTTCCACAACGGCCTGGTGCGCAGCTGGCGCGTGCGTCAGTGGACGACCGTGGTGGGCGAGCAGGCCAACACGCCCGTCCGTCCGGCGTAGGCGGCACAAGCTCTTTACGACGTCGACATCCCGTAGTTGCGGTCTGCCGACGTCCACCTTCCGAGGTGATCGGCCGGCAGCTGTTTCACGGCAGCTGCACGGCACCCTGTACGCGTGTGTGTCGAATGTTGCCGCTGGAATCGGCGCCGACGACCAGCTTGCCGCTGACGTCATCGACGACGATGTCGCCTGAGCCGTCCGAATCGATGATCACATCGCCCTGTACGCGCCGGATGGCGATGTCGCCCGAACTGTCATTGCGGACGTGAACGCCGCCGGCCACCTGCTCGATGCGGATGTTGCCGGAGCTGTCCAGCGGAATCTCGACCGCGCCGCGCACGTTCTCGATCTCTATGTTTCCGGAGCTGTCCTGCACGCTCAAGGGGCCACCGACGTCTTCGATCTCGATATCGCCGGAGCTGTCGGTGAGGTCCAGTCGGCCGGCGATGTGCTCGATATCGATGTCGCCCGAGCTGTCGGTGACCACGGCCGAGGCCAGACCCGTCAGCTCCATGTCGCCGCTGGAGTCTTCGATCTGCGTGTCGATCGATGCCGGCAGAACCACGTCGAGATCCAGCGTCGCATAGCGGTTGAAGCCGAGCATGCCGGAGTTCGGTGCCGGCAGCGCGGTCCTGAGGTAGAGCACGTCGCCTTCGCGCCGGCTTTCGAGCTGGATCTGGTCCAGCAGCGCCTGGGTGGAGGCGCAGGCGCGAGCGTTGGCCTGCACGCCGTTGCGGCCAGCGCGACCGTGGATCTTCAGATCGCCGGCGCCAGCCGTGATGACAATCTTTTTCGCGCCGGCAGCGTCGATGGTGGCCGACCGGTCGGCGCTGAACTTGCACTCGTCAGCATGGCAGACGGTGGCGGCGCAAAACAATGCCAGGGCGATGAACGGTTTCATGCAGACATCCTGTTCGTAGGTGTGAAAGTACTGGGTGCCCGAGCGTGAGCTGACGGGATTCGCGCTTTGGATGCGGCGGCGCGTGAAAAGGTTGCTAGGCGGCGTTGTGGTCTTTCGCAGTCTCCTTGGTGGAAGTCACGCGCAGGGCTGCGGTCAGCAGGCGGGACTGCAACCGTTCGGTGAGGGAGGTCGGCTGGGACAGCGACATGCGCTCCAGCAAGGGCCGCCAGCGCGGCGCGGGCTGTGTTTTCATCGTCTCGCGCAGCAGTGTCAGCCGGCCCGACCAGGAGTGCGAGCTGCGCTCCAGCCACTTCAGCGCACGACTCAGCGCCAATTCTTCATCGGTGAAGTCCGACCCGAAAGGCAGCTCCGCGAACAGCCCGCGCTCACGCCAGGCCGCGAAGCGATTGGCGAGGAATTCGGGGCGGTTGGCCCGCGCGGTATCCGGAATGCGATAGTCGGCAGGGAGCTTGCCGGCTCGCTGCGCATCGGCGACGAAAGCTTCCTGGAAGCGCGCATCCATCACTCCGATCAGTGCCATGACGATCTCGCAATCCGTTTTGCCGCGCAGGTCGGCGATGCCGTACTCGGTGACCACGATATCGCGCAGATGGCGCGGAATCGTCACGTAGCCGTAGCTCCAGGGGATGTTGGAAGAAGTTCTGCCATCCTTGGTGCGCGTGGCGCGCACGCACAGGATGGAGCGGGCTTCAGGTAGCGCATGCGCCATCGCGACGAAGTTGTATTGACCGCCGACGCCGCTTACGACCCGGCCGCTTTCCAGGCCGTCGGATACCGCCGCGCCGAGGCCCGTGACCATCATGGTCGTGTTGACGAAGCGCGCATGTCGTCGCTGCGCCACTTTCAATTCCCATTCGTGCCCGTACAGCTCGTTGACGAAACTGATGCCGCGCATGGCGAACAAGCGGCGCTGCTCGGCGGGCAGCTCGCGCAAGCCGGCATAGAAATCTTTCGGTCCGAAGAAGAAACCGGCATCCACCAGCACCCCGTTGCGTAACCGCTGTCCGAGGCAGGTCCGGGCGATGTCGGCGCGATGCGCGGGTTCATCGAAGCTCGCTGCGATCAGTGCGCCGTCCGGTGCTATCAGCATGCCGCGCTCGTACTGCACATCGTCGCGGAACACGCCGACCTCACGTAGTTCATTGAAATCGACATACGACATGCGGTTCATGCCAGCCGCGCTCAGCGCATCGAGAGTGCGCTGACTGACGGTCTCGTCGATGTGGCCCTCATCCAGCAGCCGTTGCAGCCGCGCGCTCGGATAGACGCGCCGCTTCAGCACGCCATCGCGATACAGGTCCAGGAATCCATCCACCAGCATCTCGGAGCAACCGTACAGGCCGCGCTCGAACGGCGCGGTGCCGCCTTCGCTCTCGATCAGGCGCCGGTGCCGTTCCAGGATGCCCGAGCCTTCCAGCACTTCACGATAGGTCGCCGGCTGCTGGTGCCGCAATTGGATGGCGTAAACGATGGCGTCGCCCAGTTCGCCAATGCCCAGCTGCAGCGTGCCGCCGTCGCGCAGCAACGTGCTGACGTTCAGTGCGATCGCATGCTCGGTCGGAGGAATCGGCAGATTCGGCGGGCAGAACAGCGGGAATTCCTGCGCGGTATCCTCGAGCAGGAAATCGAAGGTGTCGGCCGCGACCAGCGCATCGCCGTACATGAAAGGCATCTCGCGATGGACCTGACCGATCAGCGCGAACGGACGACCGCCGGCGCGCATGGCCGCGATCTGTGGCAGCAGGTCCGCCGTCATGTCGGGATTCGAGCCAAGGCTGAGAACACCCGCGGGCATTTCTCCGGCCGGCGGCGGAGCGACCAGCTGTGCGATCACGTTCAACCCGCGGTGGATCGCATCGCGCGCCACGTGCGTGTAGTTCGAGCACAGGTAATGCTGTTGCAGGTGCTCATTGTGCAGCCACGCGCCCGGCTCCAGGAAGAACTCGATGACCTCGATGTTCTTCGGCAGCCGGTGCTGGCCGATCAGGCGCACGTACTCCAGTTCCGGATAGTCGCCGAAGATGCGCCGCGTGAACGGCTCGATGAAGCGGCGTTCCAGATCGCTGCGGCCTTGTGGCACCCGCAGCGACAACGCGGTGACGATGGTCAGGCTGAGGCTCGGGTCGCCGACCGCGCGGCGCACGAAAGCATTCACCAGCGGGTTGGGCTTGCCGATCGCCACCGGCAGGCCCAGCACCACCCGCTTGCCGACGCGGCCCAGTGTCGCCTCGACACAGGCATCCGGATCGGCGAAGCGGATGGGCGCGGGATGGGTCATGCTCGACGCCGCTCGGGCGTTTACTTCAACAGCAGGGCGAAACGGATCTTGACTTCGTTGGCCACCGTCGCGGTGTCTTTCCATTCGCCCTGACCGATGCCGAAATCCAACCGCTTGAGGTCGGCGGTGCCTTTCAGCCAGGCACTGCCGTTGGCGTTCTCGAAGGTGAATTCGATCGGCACATCGCGCGTGACATCGCGCAGCGTCAGCTTGCCGGTGGCCGTGAACTTGTCGCCGCCCTGGGCAGTGAACTTGTCGGCGACGTAGTGGCCGCTGGGCCAGCGCTTCACGTCGAACAGGTCAGGGCCGCGGATGGTGTCGTCGCGCTCACCGTCGCGCGAATTCACCGAGGCCAGGTCGATCTTCACGTCGAAGCGGCTGCCGGCCAGGTCCTGCGGATCGAAGGCGATGTCGGCCGTGAATTTTTCGAACTTGCCTTCGAACGGCGCGCCGGCCTGCGTGGCGACGAAAGTGAGCGTGCTTTCCTTGGGCTGCATCTTCCATTGCGTGGCGGCGAGCGCGAGCCCGGCGGCGGCCAGGATCAAGGCGGCGAAAGAAGCGATTCGGCTGGATTTCATGGGCGGCTTCAGGGTCGTTGGAACGGGAGCTGAGGAACGGGAGTGCTGCGGCCGGCGCCTTCAGGGCTTCGGCTTCACCGGCAGCATTCTGCGCAGCACGTCGTCGCGATCCAGGAAATGGTGCTTGAGCGCCGCGGCCACGTGCAGTATCGCGATGCCGGCCAGCGTCAGCGCCAGGATCTCGTGCACTTCATGGAAGAATTCGTAGCGCGCCCGGTCCGGCTGCACCAGGTCGGGAAAGGTGAACAGGCCGAACCAGCTCACCGGGAAGTTCCGTGCCGAGGACATCATCCAGCCGAACAGCGGCGTGATCAGGATGAGCGCGTACAGCGCGCCGTGGGAGATGTGAGCGACGACGCGCTGCCAGCGAGCGGTCGTCTCCGGCATGGCGGGTACTGGATTGACCAGGCGCCAGATCAGGCGCAGCGCCGCCAGCGCGAAGATGGTCATGCCGAAGGACTTGTGCTGGGCCAGCACCGAGATCTTGGCCGGGCCCAGCGACAGGCTGTCGGCTTTGATCGCCAGTGTGAACTGGGTGATGATCAAGACCACGATGCTCCAATGAAGCAGCTGCGCGACCGCACCATAACGTCGTTCGTCGTTTCTGATCTGCATCGGGCGGGGCTCCCTGAACCCTTCGGCGGACCTGCAGTTTAAGGGATTCTACGCTAGCAGCCAGCCATCGAACGCGCCGCACCCGAACGACACTTACGCGACGAGGAGCCAGGCATGCATCCATTCACGCGCATTCTGCCGATACTCGGGCTCGCCTGCTTGCTGATGGCGTGTCCGCAGACAACGCGCCCGCCCGCGCCGGAAAAGCCCTCGCTGCCGTCTGTGCCCGCAGTGGATCTGCGCGGTGCGACCATTTACCGGCTGAATCCGCAGCTATCTGTCGCGCACATCCTGGTTTACCGCGGCGGCGTACTCGCCCGGCTGGGTCATAACCATGTCATGACCGCGCGGGATCTGAGCGGGCGTGTGTGGATCCAGCCGACGCTTGCGAGGTCGGGCTTCCGTTTTTCGTTTCCGGTTGCGGCCATGGTCGTCGATGATCCACAGGCGCGCCGCGCCGCCGGTAGCGATTTTCCGCCGGATGTTTCGCAGGCGGACCGCGATGGCACGCGCAAGAACATGCTGCTTGCCGAGGTGCTCGATGCCGAGAGCCATCCGACCATCGCGCTTGAATCGGTGCATGTCGCCGGGACATTGCAGGCACCGCAGCTGACGGCGCGCATTACCATCAAGCAGGCCAGTCGCGATGTTCCCGTCACGGCGGCGGTGAAGATCGAGGGAGCGAGGCTCACGGCGAACGGCGAATTCGACATCCGGCAGACCGACTTCGGCATCGAGCCCTTCAGCGCGGCGTTGGGTGCCCTGACGGTGCAGGACCGGCTGACAGTGCGCTTCAGCATCGTGGCGGAACAAGAAGTGGCTACGACGCGATAGCAGCGGGCTTGCATCGATTCAGGTCCCTCTCAGAAGCGATAGAGGTCGGTGTAAGCGGTCACCGCACGGGCTTGCCGAGGAAGAAGGCGCGATGATCAAGGAATGTTCCCTCCCGCGCGATGCGGGAGGGAACATGGGCAAAGTCATTCTCCGCCGAGAATCTCGGACGCGATCGACGTGGCGCCGTACACATCGCGCAATGCCGTGATGATGATTTTCGGATGCACGGCTACGGCACGGTTGTTGCGCTCGTTGTACCAGTAGCTGCCAGCGATGGAGTGGATGTTGCCATCGAAGGCCAGGCCCACCAGTCGCCCCTGCGCATCGATCAGCGGACTGCCCGAGTTGCCGCCGACGATGTCATTGGTGGTGACATAGTTGAACGGCGTCGCCGGATCCAGCTTGCTGCGTGCGTCGAGCCAGACCTGCGGCAGCCGGAACGGGTCTTTGCCCGTAGTGCGCTCGTACAAGCGTGCAAGATGTGTGAACGGTGCGACGTCTTCACCTTTCTCCTTCCATCCCTGCACGGCTCCGTAACTCACGCGCAGGGTGAAATTGGCGTCCGGATAGATGTTCGTGCCGAGCGCTGCAAAGCGTGCTTTCGCGATCCGCTCCTGGCCCGAAGCGATGGGCGCCTGTACTTCATCCTCGTAGATCTTGCGTACGGCGCGGGCGGCGCCGTCGATCTGGCGTGCGAGCACGATCATGGAATCGGTGGAGGCATCGACTGTTGCGGCGCCACCGTCCCAGAGCGCCTTGCGCACCGCCGGATCGGCCAGCTTGCTGCCGGCGATGAGCCTGGCGGCCAACGAGTCGGGCGAGTCGCTCGCTAACAACTGACGCACCACGGCATCGTCCGGGCCGAGTGCCTCGCGCAGCTTGTCGAGCGAGAAGGATAGCGACACCTGCTCGAAGTCGGCGTGTACCGGCGTCGTCGCCAGCAGGCCCGCGGCGATCTTCGGCAGATTGGAGTCGGCGTATTCGCGCAGGCGCAGCTCATTGGATTTCGGTCGCTCGGCGGCGCCCCGCACGAGAGCTCGCGCATAGCCGAAGAGTTTGCTGTTGAAGCCGGCGCCGCTTTCCAGGAACAGGTAACGATCGTAGATCTCGCGATAACGATCCTCGGCCTTGGCGATTTCATCCCAGGCCTTGCCGGCTTGCGGGTCGGCCTTGGCGCGCAGTTCCTGTTCCTGCTGGAACTTCTGCGCGAACATTTCATCGTCGTTGAGCGCACGCTGGAAACCGCGATACACCTTCAGCGAGTTCTCATAGCCGAGCAGCGTGTCCTGGATGATGCGCAGCGGCTCCTCGCCGGTCTTGCCCCACTGAATCAGCCGTCCACGGTATTCCGAGTTGCGATTCAGGAAGGAGGGGACGGAGGTGTCGCGCTGGAACTTGAGCTGCGCCACCGTGAACGATCGATTGGTGCTGCCCGGGTGCCCGGCGACGAATACCGGCTCACCCACCGAAGGTCCGTCGACGCGCCATTTCAAATGGTTCGGCGTCCGTGCGGGTTTGCCATTCTCGTACACCCGCAGCAGGCTGAAATCGAGGCACCAGCGCGGGAAATTGAAGTTGTCCGGATCGCCGCCGAACGCGGCGATGGCATCGTGCGGCGCGAACACCAGGCGGACGTCTTCGTAGCGCTTGTACTTGTACAGGAAGTACTGGCCTCCCTGATAAAGCGTGACCGACTCGCAGGCGAGCGGGCCGGTCCTGCGGTCCTTGGCCGAGGCTGCGGTGCACGCCGCTTCCAGCCGACTCAAGGTCTGCTTGCGTACTTCGTTCGCCCTTATGTCCGGCAGGCCGGCGGTGGCAGCGTTCACCTGGTCGGTGACGTTTTGCGTATCCATCAACACCGACAGCATTTCGGTGGGACACTTCTTCTCGCTGCTGCGTTGGGTGGCGTTGTAGCCGTTGGCCACGTAGTCGTTGCCGGCGCTGGAGATTTCCGACAGGCATTCCATGACGCAGTGATGATTGGTCAGCACCAGCCCGTCGGGAGAGATGAACGAACCGGTGCAGCCGCTCTCGTGGCGCGTAATCGAGCGCTGCACCTGATCGAGCCAGCGCTGCGTGATGTCGACACCGTACTTCTGCTTGACCGCGGCGCTGGGGAAATTCCCCGGCGTCCACATGCCTTCGTCCGCCCGCGCCAGCGGGCTGAACAGGAGTGCCACCGCAACGATCAGGGCTGTGCGATACATGCTGGCTCCTCTTGGAGTGCTTGGGATGAGATACATAGCAGAAACTACACCTCGGACTGCATCAAGAGCAGCCGCGTTCCTTCCGGCGCTTCCAGGATGGCGTTGGTCGATTCGTCCAGGCTGTCCGGCATTTCATCCGATAGCCGCAAGCCGCGCTCGCGCAGCGATGCCAGCCGTTCTCGCATGTTCGAATCCTCGAACGCCAGCACCGGCTGCCGCAGCGCGCGGGTTCGATACAGGCCGATGTTGATCAGGTCGCTGGTCAGAGAGGTGCGTGGAAAGGGCAGGGGCTCCTCGTCCATGGCCACGAAGCCCAGCGGTTCCCAGAAGGCGCGGCTGGCAGCGGCGTCGCGCACGGGAATCGCGTATTCGGTGAAATAGCCGCAGGTGGTTGCAATCTGGTGCTCCAGGGCCGGCGGCGAGAAGGTCCGGGCCTCCAGCAGATTGACGCTTTGTCCCTCGGGCGCGGTGAAGATGGCCTGATTGAATACGTCGTTGCCGAGACGTTGCTGGTCGAAAGCCAGGCCATGCGCCTGCAGCTGTTCGATGCCCGCTGCCAGTCGCGGCAGCACGAACGTCAACGCCGGCGAGCGCACCACGGCGCCATGCAGTCCCAGGAACAACCGGCCGTCGGTCACCACCGCATAAGGATAGGGCCAGGTTTCGCCCACGCTCGCCTGCTCGAAGCCCAGCGCGGTGTAGAACTCCAGCGATTCCTGGATCGCCGGTGTGTGAACGCTGATCTCCAGGAAACGGCCGAGCATGGTGGTGCGGATCAGCGTGCTGCGCCCAGGCGCAGGGCGCGAGCCTTCAAGGAATCGTCGGATCGGTCAGGTGTTTGCGGCCAGCCTTGCACATGGCGGTCGATCAGGCCGGCCAGCGCATGCACGTGCGCATCGCCCGCATTCAGTGCCGGCACGTAGTCGTAGTCCGTGCCGCCGTTCTCCAGAAACAGGGCGCGATTGCGGATCGCGATTTCCTCCAGCGTTTCCAGGCAGTCCGTGGCGAAGCCCGGGCACACGAGCGTGACGCTGCGGCGTCCGCTCTTGGCGTATTCGAGCAGCAGCTGATCGGTGTACGGGCGCAGCCATTCGGCGCGTCCCACCTGCGATTGGAAGCTGACGCTCCATTCGCTCTCGACCAGCCCGAGCTGTTCGCTCACCAGTCGCGCGGTCTTCAGGCATTGGCAGTGATACGGATCGCCGGCCAGCAGGTAACTGCGCGGCAGGCCGTGGAAGGAGAAGATCAGGTGCCGGCGCTCATGGCTTTGCCAGTGCTGGCGAATGCTGTCCGCGACCGCGGCGATGTAAGCCTGATCGTCGTGATATTGGGTGATGAAGCGCAGCTCCGGCAGCCAGCGCCAGCGCTGCAGCGTGCTCGTCACCTGGTCGAACACCGAGGCGGTGGTCGTAGCGGAGTACTGAGGATACAGCGGCAGCACCAGAAGTCGCTGCACGCCGTCGCGGTGCATTTGCTCCAGAGTGGTTCGGATTGCCGGCGCGCCGTAGCTCATGGCGAGCGCGACTGTCACATGCGGCCCCAGCTTATCGGCAAGCACCGCTTGAAGACGGGCCGTCAGCTCACGGCTGTGCTGCATGAGCGGGGAGCCTGCGGGTGTCCAGATCTGCTGATACGCGTGCGCGCTCTTGCCCGGCCGGATTCGCAGGATCACGCCATGCAGTGCCAGCCACCAGAGCCATCGCGGGGTTTCGATAACGCGTGCGTCCCAGAGAAATTCCGCCAGGAACTTCCGGACCGCCGCAGGGGTGGGAGCCTCGGGGGTTCCCAGATTGACCAGCAGGATGCCGAGGCGCGCGGCAGAGCCGTGTTCGAACTGGGGCAGACCGAGGTAATCAGGCATGGGAGACGGGCGGCGGCGGTAAACGGCGCGTAGTCTGGCCTAAGAGCCGCTGCAAGTCATGGCAGGCCGCCTGCTCGCTAAGGAATTCCGCCACCCCAAAAAACAAACCCCGCCGAGGGGCGGGGTTTGTCGTGAACCCGAAAGGGGTTCGGATCAGACGGCGTTGCCGGCCTTGCGGCGACGGGCGCCGACGGCGATGCCGAGCAGGCCCAAGCCCAGGAGCGCCAGGGTGCTGGGCTCCGGAACGTTGTGAGCAAAGCCGCTGGCGATCAGTTCGGAACTGCCGAACAGGAAGTCGCCGTAGAGCGAGGTGACCGTGACGCTCAGAGTCCCGTAGTCATTCAGCTCGAACAGGCCAGCAAGCGACCAGGCATTGACGTCGCCGAGGCTGAAGCTGGAGAACAGGCCGCCGACCACGTTGGACACGTCGATGACGCCGAATTCGAGGTCGTACCACTTGTCCTGCGCGTCGTCGAACAGGTTGAGGGTCAGCTTGAAATTGGTGACCAGGTCGCTCCCCGGGTTGAAGCCGTCCAGCGTGATGTCGTGGGTGTAGCTGTAAGAGTCACCCGAGTCCAGATAGATGCCGGTGCCGACGTCGTAGGGGTCCGTCCAGGTGGCGGGGACATAGGCCGCTTGCGCGGTGGTGCCGAGTCCGACCAGGGCCACAAGGCCGATCAGCGTGCGGGTGAGGGAGCGAATCATGCTGTTACTCCATATTGCTTCTTAAGACGAGGCATCCGGCTCTGCGCGAATGGCTTGCCCAGAAGAGGAGCAATGCTTGTGCCAGGATTGATTTTTATATTTTAAATCCGAGGGTTGCATGGATCCCGCGGTGTGCTCATCAGGCCGTCGCACTCGATCTGTAACGCTGTCCGACAGCTCGTCGATGGGCTTATGACAAATTCCCTCTGCGCCATGAGGGAATTTCCCCGCATTTGTCGCTATTACTCATAGGACAGGCGTGCACGTGACCAGGAAGGCCACAGGGACCCGGGACGGGGCATGCAGTCGGGCACGGACGCCCTTCCTACTGAAAAACATCGAACAAACGGGATCCTCAACGGACGGTTGCCAACCGATCGGGGCGCACGGTTCGCTACTGCCCCCTCCCCGGGAATCGCGACATCCCGGTCGGTAGGCAGGCTGCCCGGCCTCGATGCTGCGAGGCCGGGCGGCTGCTTTTATCCGCCGCTCATCCGTTCAGCATCCTCGAAATCCTCATGAATCCGCGCCCGGCGCCGTGCCCACCTGCAGGCCTGTCGGCACGCTGCCGCTGCGGTGTTCAGCGCTCCAGGATGGCGGTGACACCCATGCCGCCGGCAGTGCAGATGGAAATGAGGCCGCGACCGCCGCCACGCTGCGCCAGCAGCTTGGCCAGCGTTGCCACGATGCGTGCGCCGGTGGCTGCGAACGGATGGCCGATCGCGACGCTGCCGCCCTTGAGATTCAGTTTGCCGGGATCGATCTCACCCAGCGGCTCGGCCAGCCCGAGCCGGTCGCGGCAGAACTCCGGCGAGTTCCACGCCTTGAGCGTGCACAGCACCTGCGCCTCGAAAGCCTCGTGGATTTCGTAGAAATCGAAATCCTGCAAGCGCAGGCCCGCATCCGCCAGCATCCGTGGCACTGCGTAGGCCGGTGCCATCAGCAATCCTTCCTTGTTCACGAAGTCGACCGCCGCGACCTTGCCGTAGCTCAGATAGGCAAGCACCGGCAGGTTGCGCGCGCGGGCCCATTCTTCGCTCGCCAGCAGCACGGCGGCCGCGCCATCGGTCATTGGCGTGGAATTTCCGGCGGTGAGCGTGCCGTCGGCGGCGAACGAGGGTTTCAGCTTCGCCAGCTTTTCGAGCGAGGTGTCGCGACGGATGTTGTTGTCGGCTTTCAAGCCGCCGAACTCGAACACCAGGTCCTGGTAGAAGCCTTCGTCGTAAGCGGCTGCGGCCTTGCGATGGCTTTCCAGAGCCAGCTGATCCTGGTCCGCGCGCGGGATCTGCCAGGTCTTGGCCATCAGCTCACAGCTCTGGCCCATCGACAGGCCGGTGCGCGGCTCGACCACCGCGGGTAATTGCGGTTTGAAGTGCTTGGGCCGCAGGCCGAACCACGGCTTGATGCGTTCGCCGAAGCTGCGGCCGCGCGCGCTGCGCAGAAGCAATTGTCGATACGATTTCGGATAGACGATGGGCACGTCGCTTGCGGTGTCGACGCCCGCCGCGATGCCGGAGTCGATCTGACCCGCAGCGATTTTCAGACCGAGAATGATGGCGGTCTCCAGGCTGGTGCCGCAGGCACGCTGCAGATCGAAAGCCGGCGTTTCCGGTGCCAATCCGCTGCCGAGCACCGACTCGCGCGTGAGATTGAAATCCGCGGAGTGCTTGAGCACTGCGCCTGCACCGACATCGCCGATGCGCTCGCCTTTGAGCCCGTAGCGTTCGACCAGTGCCTGCAGCGTGGCCGTCAGCATGTCCTGGTTGCTGGCCTCGGCGTATGCGCCCATCGCGCGCGCGAACGGCGTACGCACGCCACCGACAATCGCAACCCGTCGCATGGAAGATCCAACGATCATGGCGGTCCCGCTGTGAGAGAATCGAATCGAAGGATGCCGCGCGGCCGCGGCCCGAGTCAAAGCTGTAGTCCCGCTATGCCTTCCAGTGATTTTCGCGAGCGAGTCGCCGCGGATGCCGGCTCCATTGCGCGTCTTGGCGGTCCGCTGCTCATCAACAATCTGTCCGTGACCGGCATGTCGTTCGCGGACACGGTGATGGCAGGTCAGCTCGGTGCGCGTGACCTGGCAGGCCTGGCTGTCGGCGCAGCCTGGTACAACCTTTTCATGTTCGTTGGTCTGGGCCTGTTCATGGCAGTGTCGCCGGCGGTGGCACACGCCTACGGCGCGCAAGACCTGCGGGGCGTCACACGCTACGTGCGACAGTCCTGGTGGATGACGCTCGGGCTGTCGCTCGCATTGCTGATCGGTTTGTGGCAGGCCTCATGGGCGTTGCCCGCACTCAACATCTCGCCGGACATCCTGCCAGTCGCCGTCGGCTACGTGCATGCGATGAGCTGGGGACTGCCGGGACTGCTGGCTTTCTATTCGCTGCGCTTCGCTAGCGAAGGGCTGGGTTACACCAAGCCCATCATGTTCATCGCCTTCTTCGGCCTGGTGCTGAACGTCATCGGCAACTGGATCTTCATGTACGGGAAGTTCGGCATGCCGCGGCTGGGTGCGATCGGCTGCGGCGTGGCAACCGCGATCACCGTGTGGCTGATGTTCCTGTCGATGCTGGCGTTCGTGCGCCGGCATCGCACCTACCGGCCTTTCGGTTTCTTTGAGCGCCTGGACAAGCCCGATTTCTCCGTGCTGGGCGAGCTGCTGCGGCTCGGCTTGCCGATCTCGGGCAGCATTCTGGCGGAGGGCGGCCTGTTCGTCGCGGCGGCGCTGCTGATGGGCGCCATGGGCGCAATCACGACCGGCGCGCACCAGATCGCGCTGAATTTTGCGGCCTTCATGTTCATGGTGCCGCTATCGATCAGTTCGGCGACGACGATTCATGTCGGTCACACCTTGGGGCGAGGCCATGTGGCACGCGCGCGCTTTGCCGGTTTCGTCGGTATCGGCATGTGTACCTGCGTGATGGTGATCTCCGCCTGCGGCATCCTGCTGTGGAACGACCGGATCGCAGCCCTGTACACCACCGATGAAGTCGTGCGCAGCCTTGCCGCCACGCTGCTGCTGGCGGCTGCGGTCTTTCAGATCTCCGACGGACTGCAGGTGGGCGCGGCAGGCGCACTGCGTGGGTTCAAGGACACGGCCGTTCCCATGGCGCTGTGCTGGTTCTCGTATTGGGCCGTCGGGTTCTCGCTGGCCTATGTTTTCGGCGTCAGGCAGGGCCTCGGGCCGCTGTATGTCTGGGTGGGGTTGATTGCCGGTCTCACCGTGTGTGCGGTTCTGCTCTCCACCCGATATACGTGGATCACGCAGGCGCGTTTGCAGGCTGCGCTGCAAGTCGAAGATCGACTGGCGTCGAGCTAGCTCGACGGCGCTGGCTGCGTGCGGGCGATCGGAAGGAAATGGAAACTGAGAATCGCGCAGCTTCAGCGATGGCTGCCGGCGGGGGCGGAAGGGCGGCTGTCGCTGTTTTCCGGCGGGTGGTAGCCGTAGCCCAGCGTCTCGATCTTGTCGAGCAGCCCATCGACGAAGCTCACTCGTCGCATCAGCTTGTACGGCCCGAAATTGTAGGTCCAGACCTCTACCGGCACTTCCACGAAACCGTCGCCGAAGAACACCAGCCGGCCGTTACGCAGGAAGGATGGGCGGCGCAGGATGGAGCGCGTCTGCACGTCACTCGGTTCGCCGCACAGGTCGAGCACGGCCGTGCGGGTGTCGCCGTCGCGCACCAGCTTGTTGCCGCAGCGCATGGCATCGGCGCTGACCGGGCCGGCCAGCAGCACACCCAACGTAATGCCGCATAACAGTCGTGAATACATGGAAATGCCCGGACGATCGGCAACGATGCTGCCGCCGCGCCACTGAATTGCCCATGAACGATACGTAGACTGCTGCATTGCCGCCAGTGTTCCGTTGACGACGCAAGTGCGCGTGTCGGCGGATCAGGAGGCTTTTCCGAGCGCCATTGCCTCGACCGTCGCCACGGTGGCCGAGGCGATCTGATTCCTTCCCTGGCATTTGGCGCGATACAGCGCCTGGTCGGCGGCGAGCAGCAGTTGCTCGGGCGTGGCGATCATGCCTGGCCGGACGGTGGCGACGCCGCCGCTGATGGTGACGCGATCGGTGATCTCGCCGACCTCGTAGGGGATCGAAAGCCGCCAGATGCGACGACGCAGCCTTTCCGCGTACAAAGCGGCACGGCGGGCGTCGACACCGGGAAGGACTACTGCGAACTCCTCGCCGCCGTAACGTGCGACGAAATCGCCGCCACGGCGAAAAGTCTCGTTCAGGGTTTGCGCAACGCGGCGTAATACCTCGTCGCCGCGTGCATGACCGTAGGTGTCGTTGAACCGCTTGAACTCGTCCAGGTCGAGAAAGATCAGCGACAACGGCTGGCTGTCGCGCCGCGCGCGCCGCAGCTCCCGATCCAATGAACGGTCGAAGTGCCGGCGATTGGCGATGCCGGTCAGCGCATCGATGGCGACCAGGCGCTTCAGGCGCTGATTGGCCGTCTCCAGCGTGAGTCGCAGCTGGTTCAATGCTTCGTTGCGGGTTTCCAGGGCCTGTGTGCGCCGGCGCATCTGCTCTTCCAGATCGGCCTGCAGGGTTTCCAGCTGTGCTTCCATGAGCCGGTGTTGTGCCAGCTCCTGCTCCAGCTCCCGGGTGCGACGCACGATGCGCATGTGCGTCCGCCAGACACGAATCAGCGCTGCCGCGATCAGCAACGCCAGCGCTGCGGCGAGCAACACGAATCCGCCGGACGGCGTCGCGGTCGAAACGATCAGCGCCTTGAGCTCTGCCATGCCCCTTCAACCATCCCCGGTCTTGTGCGTCTATGAAAGCACACGCGTGGCGTCGACGGTATCGGACAAAGCGAAATCGTGAAGCGCAGCAGTATCTATCCAATGCGCAGTTGCGACGACTTGACGTCGCGCGTTTCGGGCATTCGTGCCGGAGCTGCAAAAGTCATTTCTCGAATGTCGGCTTGACGCCCCTGATCTGGCTGGGGAAACTTGCGCCGCACCCCCTTGAGGCGCCTGCGCTCTCTGCATGAACCGGTCCGCGTCAGCACCGCACACGTCGTTCGCGAGCTTCGCGGATTTCTATCCCTATTACCTCTCGGAGCACCGCAATAGAATGTGCCGGCGCCTGCATTTCATCGGCACTGCTGCGGTGCTATGCATCCTGGCGGCCGCGTTCGCCACGACCAACGCCTGGCTGCTGCTGGCGCTGCCGCTGGCCGGCTACGGCCTGGCCTGGATCGGTCATTTCGTCTTCGAGAAGAACCGGCCGGCCACTTTCACACATCCCTGGTACAGCCTGGTCGGGGATTTCGTCCTGTTCCGCGACATCCTCGTCGGCCGGATCAGGCTCTAAAGTCCCCGCATGGGTGCCTCCGGAATCGATCGCGCTTTCGAGCGACGCTTGGCGACGCTCGTCAATCTGCGCGAGCGCGGCGTATTGCAGGGTGGGCTCAAGGGCGTAGAGAAGGAATCGCTGCGCGTCATGCCGGACGGCCAACTGGCGCGCACGCCGCATCCGGCGGTGCTCGGTTCGGCGCTGACCCACGAGAACATCACCACCGACTACTCCGAGGCGCTGATCGAGCTGGTCACGCCGGCCTTCCGGCAATCCTGGGAGCTATTGCAGTATTTGTGCGACCTGCACCAGTTCGTATACCGCCACCTGGGCGAGGAGCTGCTGTGGGCCACCAGCATGCCCTGCAACCTCCAGGGCGATGCGGACATTCCGGTGGCGCACTTCGGCCGCTCCAACGTGGGCCGCATGAAAGAGGTGTACCGCGTCGGGCTGGGATATCGCTACGGCCGGATGATGCAAGCGATCTCCGGTGTGCACTACAACTACTCCTTCCCGCTGCAACTGTGGCCGGTGTTGGGCGAGGTGCTGCAACAGCGCGAGGTCGGCCAGGATTTCATCTCGGCGCAGTATTTCAGCCTGCTGCGCAATTACCGGCGCTACGGCTGGCTGATTCTCTATCTGTTCGGCAACTCGCCGGCCCTGTGCAGCTCCTTCGTCAAAGGGCGGCCACATTCGCTCAAGGAGCTCGCGGCCGGCACGCTGTACGAGCCCAACGCGACTTCGCTGCGCATGTCGGACCTCGGCTATCGCAACAAGAGCCAGTCCGGCGTGCATATTTCGGTGAACAGTCTGCAGGATTACGTGCGCGACCTGAGCGCGGCGGTCAGCACGCCGCATCCGGAATACGAGAAGATCGGCGTCAAGGTGGATGGCGAGTATCGCCAGCTCAACACCAACCTGCTGCAGATCGAGAACGAGTACTACAGCTACATTCGGCCGAAGCGGGTGGCGCGTTCCGGTGAGCATCCGAGCCAGGCGCTGCAGCGCGGCGGCGTCGAGTACGTGGAATTTCGTGCGCTGGACGTCAGCGCCTTCGATCCGGTGGGTGTGAATCAGAACAAGCTGCGCTTTCTGGAAGCCTTCGCCGCGCTGTGCCTGCTGAAAGACAGCCCGCCAATCGATGCCGCCGAAGAAGCCACCCTGGACGGCAATCACGCCGTAGTGGCGCACCGCGGTCGGGAGCCCGGACTGCAACTGAACCGTAACGGGCGCGCCCTAGAATTGCGTCCATGGGCACTCGAGCTGATCGATTCGATGCGCGGCATCTGCGAGCTGCTGGATCAAGGCGATCCGCAGCGCCCGTACACGGCGGCACTGGAATTGCAGGAGGCGAAGATCCACGACCCGGCGCTGACGCCGTCGGCCCGGACGCTGCAGGAGCTGAGCTCGACCGGCGAGTCGTTCGCGCAGCTGGCGCTGCGGATGTCCAACGTGCACAAGAATTACTTTCTCGAGCTGTATCCGCCAAACGAACAGCGGTTGGCAGAGTTTGCTGCGCAGGCGACGCAGTCGCTCGAGGCGCAGGCGGCGATCGAGCGGGCCGACACGCTCGGTTTCGATCAGTATCTGGCGAAATATTTCGCCGCGTGACGACGCGGCCATCGCGTAATCCGGCATCGACAGCGACCGCGACTCAAGACATAATCCGCGCCCCTTTCGGTAGAAGTGGCGTGACCCGAGCCGCGTGCCGTGAATGAGGGGTTCAAGCCGGCGACCACAGATGCCCGGGAAGTGCGAGATCGCGCTTCGAGGAGTTGGTCCGACCGGATTTCACAGTATTGGGTCGTCTGCAGCGCGACTGCCGTAGCCCTGTCGGGCGCGGTCCTCGTCAGGGATCGACGGCGCGAACGCTGCGACACGGAACCAATCCCACAGGCAGAGATTGTGCAGCGACAGTTTCGCTTGCTAGCCGATTTCAGGGACGAATCGTGTAAGAAGAGTATGAGCAGCATTCCCGACTCCGTAACCAGCCAGATTCTGAGCGCCGCGCCGGCCGCCAACGCTGACCGACTCAGCGAGCTGCCGCGCCCGGCGGACGCGCACCTTACGGAAACCGGTAGCGGCTGGGATGCCTATGAAGTGTGGCGGCGGTTCATCAAGGATGCGCGCGATCGTCGTCGGTCCGACCGGTCTGCACTCGATCCCTGAAGTCTGGCGCGGCGAGCCGAACGCCGTTTTGAATCAGGTTCGATTCCGCTGTGCGGCCGCAGGTCCGCGCACTCTCCAGTGCGGCCTGATCTGCCGAGCTTGTGTGCGGTGGCGTTTTCCCGCTACCGTGTAAAAACGATCAACGCAGGCGGCTCGCCCGCCTCACGCCCCAGGGAATCTTCTGCTTT
>DATMEZ010000122.1:0-9521 GCA_035556415.1 Povalibacter sp. | reverse complement strand
CGCGCGATGCGCGACATGGTCTCCGCCGCCGGCGGCAGCATCGACGACGTAGTGCGTGTGATGCGTGCGGTCTCCGAGGGCGATCTGACCAAGACCATCGACAAGTCGTATGAAGGCGTGTTCGGCGAGATGAAGGAGTACGCCAACAACACCGTGCTCAAGCTCTCGATGATCATGGGGGAGATCAACACTGCCACCGACGCCATGTCGAGCGCCTCGGCGCAAGTTGCCACGACGGCGCAGTCGCTGTCGCAGGCGGCCAGCGAGCAGGCGGCCGGCGTGGAGGAGACCAGCGCGTCGATCGAGCAGATGACGGCCTCGATCTCGCAGAACACCGAAAACGCGAAGGTCACCGACGGCATGGCGCGCAAGGCTGCTGGCGAGGCGGCCGAAGGCGGCGAGGCAGTGAAGGCCACGGTCGCGGCGATGAAACAGATCGCGCAGAAGATCAGCATCATCGACGACATCGCCTACCAGACCAACCTGCTGGCGCTGAATGCGGCCATCGAAGCGGCGCGCGCCGGCGAACACGGCAAGGGCTTTGCCGTGGTGGCGAGCGAAGTGCGCAAGCTGGCTGAGCGCAGCCAGATCGCGGCGCAGGAAATCGGCACCGTCGCGACCAGCAGCGTCGAGCTGGCCGAGAAAGCCGGCCACCTGCTCGATGAGATCGTCCCCAGCATCACCAAGACCTCGGATCTGGTGCAGGAAATCTCCGCGGCCTCGCAGGAGCAGGCATCCGGTGTCAATCAGATCAATGCTGCTGTCACGCAGCTGAGCCAGACGACCCAGCAGAACGCTTCTTCCTCCGAAGAGCTGGCCGCCACCGCGGAAGAAATGAGCGGCCAGGCCGAGCAGCTGCAACAGACCGTGGCGTTCTTCAAGGTGAAGGGTGAAGCCAGTACCAAGAACTTCGCTGCTTCCAAGGCGGTTGGCGCCGGTAAGCCGAAGCCTGCACCGAAGAAGCTGGCCGCGGGCCCGATGATGGCTGGCAATGCTGCGTTGGCGTCCGAGCCTGACGCGGCCAGCTTCGCCCGGTTCTGACGTACGGCCGCTGCGACACGATGTCCCGATGATCGCCATCACCGACAAGGAATTCGCGCTGTTCCAGCGCTTCATCTACGAAGCTGCCGGCATCAGCCTGTCCGCCGCCAAGAAGGCGCTGGTGGGCGGGCGGCTGGCGAAGCGGCTGGAACTGCATCGGCTCGGCAGCTACGCGGAGTATTTCCGCGTGCTGACGAGCGGCCAGGACAGTGCGGAAGTGCAGACGGCCATCGATCTGCTGACCACCAACGAGACCTATTTCTTTCGCGAGCCGAAGCATTTCGATCTGTTGCGTGAACAGGCGGAGCTGGCTCGCGGCCGCTCACTGCCGTTTCGTGTCTGGAGCGCTGCCTGTTCGAGCGGCGAGGAGCCGTACAGCATTGCGATGGTTCTGGCGACAGCGTTGCAAGGCACGCCGTTCGAGGTCATCGGTTCAGACATCAGCGCGCGGGTGTTGGATCGCGCACGCACGGGACACTATCCGCTGGCTCGCACCACCAACACGCCGCGTACTTATCTGCATCAGTATTGCCTGCGCGGCATGGGCGATCAGGAAGGAACCGTGCTGGTCGACCGCAGCCTGCGCGAGCGGGTCCGCTTCGTGCAGATCAATCTCAATGCGGCGCTGCCGAACCTGGGCCTGTTCGACTGCATCTTCCTGCGCAACGTAATGATCTACTTCAACGTCGAGACCAAGCGTCGCGTGGTCGAGCGGGTGTTGTCGCTGCTCAAGCCGGGCGGCTGGTTCCTGATCGGTCATTCCGAGACGCTGAACGAGATCACCAACGTCGTGACGCCGGTCGCGCCCTCTGTCTACCGCAAGCCCTGATCCATGACGGTGCGCCCGCTACACAGCGATCCATCATCCGCCGCGCGCGGCGGTTCGCTGCCGCGCATCCAGGTGATGATCGTCGACGATTCGGCGGTGGTGCGCCAGGTCCTGAGCGACGTCCTCAAGGCCGACCCCGGCATCGAGGTGTCGTGCGCGGTCGCCGATCCGCTGCTGGCCATGGAGCGCATGAAGATGCGCTGGCCGCAGGTGATCGTGCTGGATGTGGAGATGCCGCGCATGGATGGGCTGACGTTCCTGCGCAAGATCATGAGCGAGCGGCCGACCCCGGTGGTGATCTGCTCGACGCTGACCGAAGCGGGGGCGGCGACTACGCTGGAGGCGCTGTCGGCCGGCGCGGTCAGCATCGTCACCAAGCCGAAGATGGGACTGCGCAACTTCCTCGAGGATGCGTCTGCGGATCTGATCAGCGCGGTGCGTGCCGCAGCTCATGCGAACGTCAGGAAGCTCCGCGTCGCGCAGACGATGGGAGTCGAGACCAAAATCGCGCCCAAGCTGACGGCGGATGCCATCCTGGCGCCAGATGGTCCCAAGGCCATGCAACGCACTACGGAGCGCATCGTCGCAGTGGGCACTTCCACCGGCGGCACGCAGGCATTGGAGCAGATGCTTACGCGGCTGCCGCGAGGTTGTCCCGGAATCGCCATCGTGCAGCACATGCCGGAGAAGTTCACGGCGGCCTTCGCCGAGCGGCTCAATCGCCTGTGCGAGATCGAAGTGCGCGAGGCTCGTCACGGCGAGCGCCTGTTGCCCGGGCATGCGCTCATTGCACCCGGCGGCAAACACAGCATGCTCAAGCGCAGCGGTGCGTATTACTACATGGACGTGATCGACGGTCCGCTGGTGAATCGGCATCGCCCTTCGGTGGACGTGCTGTTCCGCTCGGTTGCCAAGTGCGCCGGGGCCAACGCGCTCGGCATCATCATGACCGGCATGGGCGATGATGGTGCGCGCGGCCTGAAGGAAATGCGCGATGCCGGCAGCGGCACGGTGGCACAGGACGAAGCGAGCTGTGTCGTGTTCGGCATGCCGAAAGAAGCAATCAAGTTGGGCGCGGCGCAGCGCGTGCAACCCCTTAACGAAATGCCGCGAACGATCCTGGAATGGTCGGTCGGCAAGCGGGTGCAGGACAAATGAGCGCGCCACCACACAACGCCCGCCCTCCGGTCGAGTCGGTGCTGATCGTCGACGACAGCCGGGTGCAACGCATTCACGGCGCTGCACTGTGCCGCGAGCTCGGCATCGAGCAAGTCTATGAGGCGAGCAACGGTCACGAAGCACTGGCGCTGCTGGCATCGCTGACACCGCCTCCGTGTCTGCTGATCGTCGACCTGGAAATGCCCACCATGGACGGCCCCGAGCTGTTGGTTCAGCTCCAGCAAAGAGGCATCGACATCCCGATCATCGTGGTGTCTTCACGCGAGCGCGTGCTGATCGATTCGGTGCGCGAAATGGGCAGCGTGCTGGGCTTGCGCGTACGCCGCGCCTTGCAGAAGCCGCTGCAGGAAGACGTACTGCGCGATGCATTGCATGACCTGGGCGGCGCGACGACGCAGCAGTCAGCCGCCCCGAAGCTGTCGATCGATGCCACGGCGCTTCAGTCGGCGCTGGAGAACGGCGAGATCCTGGTGCACTACCAGCCCAAGGCCGATTTCCGCACCGGCATGATCCGGGGCGTGGAAGCGCTGGCCCGCTGGCAGCATCCGACGCTGGGGCTGGTGCCGCCGGATCAGTTCATCGCGCTGGCCGAGCGCCACGGCCTGATCCACCAGCTCACCCTGGAGGTGATGAACCAGGCCATGTTGCAGGTCTGCGCCTGGCAGGCCCGCGGCCTGCACTTGCCGCTGGCGCTGAACTTGTCGCCGCAGCTGCTGGAGCGTTCGGACCTGGCCCAGGAAATCTCTTCGCTGGCGCAATGCCACGGCCTGGCGCCCGAAGAGGTGGTGCTGGAGATCACCGAGAGCTCGCTGGTGTCCAGCCTCGGGCTGGCGCTGAGCGTGCTGGCGCGGCTGCGCCTGAAGGGATTCGGGCTGTCGATCGACGATTACGGCACCGGATTCTCCTCGATGCAGCAGCTGGCACGCGTGCCGTTCACCGAGCTGAAAATCGATCGCGGCTTCGTGCGCGGCGCACCCGAGCGCGACAGCCTGCAGGTGATCCTGCGCTCGGCCATCGAGATGGCGAACCGGCTGGGACTGGTGACCGTGGCGGAGGGCGTGGAGACGCTGCGGGAATGGCGCATGCTGCAGGAATTCGGCTGCACCCTGGGGCAGGGCTGGCTGATTTCCCGGCCTATGCCGGCGGTCGAGGTGGTGCCCTGGTTGAAGCGGCATCGGATGCAGCTTGCCGAGCTGCGCCAGCGCGACGCGGCGTCCTGAGTCGGCTCGCCTGCGTCCAGAGAACTGCGGTGCCAGTGCCGACCTGCGGTGGTGACTTTTGCTCTGTGGACGCCCGCTGCTGCCAGGGAAGTCGTACTGCGTAGTGCCTGCCTGGGGTATGATTCCCCGGCTATTCCGCCTGGGGGGGCACCGAAATCGAGATGAGTGAAGACAACTCGCCGAACCATACCCGTGAAGACTTGCGCCGCGCCGCGCTCACTTATCACGAGCAGCCCACTCCCGGAAAACTCTCGGTTACGGCGACCAAGCAGATCACCAACCAGCGCGATCTGGCCCTGGCGTACTCGCCGGGCGTCGCGGCCCCCTGCGAGGAGATCGTCGCCGACCCGCTCAATGCTTATCGCTACACCGCGCGCGCCAACCTGGTCGCGGTGATCACCAACGGCACGGCGGTGCTGGGCCTGGGCGCCATCGGCCCGCTGGCGGCCAAGCCGGTCATGGAAGGCAAGGCGGTGCTGTTCAAGAAATTCGCCGGCATCGACGTATTCGACATCGAGATCGACGCGCTCGAGCCGGACAAGCTGGTTGAAGTGATCGCCGCGCTCGAGCCCACCTTCGGCGGCATCAACCTCGAAGACATCAAGGCGCCGGAATGCTTCGAAGTGGAGCGCAGGCTGCGTTCGCGCATGAAGATCCCGGTGTTCCACGACGACCAGCACGGCACCGCCATCATCGTCGGCGCCGCGGTCGTGAACGGCCTGTACGTGGTCGGCAAGCGCATCGAGGACGTGAAGCTGGTGGTCAGCGGCGCCGGCGCCGCGGCGCTGGCCTGTGTCGATCTGCTGGTGGACCTGGGACTGCCGATCCGCAACATCTGGCTCACTGACCTGGCCGGCGTGGTGTATCGCGGCCGCGAGGAGCTGATGGACGAGGAGAAGGAGCGCTTCGCCCAGCAGACCGAGCAGCGCACGCTCGCCGAAGTGATCGCGGGTGCGGACGTTTTCCTCGGGCTGTCGGCGGGCAACGTGCTCAAGCCGGAAATGCTGGAGCGCATGAACGCGCATCCGCTGATCTTCGCGCTGGCGAATCCGGTGCCGGAGATCCTGCCGGAAGTCGCGAAGGCTGCACGCAACGACGCCATCATCGCCACCGGTCGCAGCGACTACCCGAACCAGGTCAACAACGTCTTGTGCTTCCCGTACATTTTCCGCGGCGCGCTCGACGTGGGTGCGACGACGATCACCCGCGCGATGGAGATCGCGACGGTGCGCGCAATCGCCGACCTGGCGCGGCAGGAGCAGAGCGATATCGTCGCCAGTGCCTACAACCTCGAGGATCTGTCGTTCGGCCCGGAATATCTCATTCCGAAGCCGTTCGATCCGCGCCTGATCATCAAGATCGCTCCGGCCGTCGCGCAGGCGGCGATGGAGTCAGGGGTGGCTACGCGGCCCATCGAAGACTTCGACGCCTACGTGCAGAAGCTGCAACGCTTCGTGTATCACAGCGGCACATTCATGAAGCCGGTGTTCACGGCTGCCCGCCTGATTCCGCCGGAGCGTTCGCGCATCATCTTCGCCGAAGGTGAGGAGGAGCGGGTGCTGCGCGCCGCACAGATCCTGGTGGACGATAACATCGCGCGCCCCGTCCTCGTCGGCCGCCAGGCCGTCATCGAACATCGGCTCAAGCGCTATGGGCTGCGGCTGCGGCCGGGTGAGGATTTCCTCATCGTCAATCCCGAACACGACTCGCGCTACGCCGAGTACTGGGAGGAGTATCGCCGCCTGATGGGCCGTCGTGGAATCCGGACCCAGTACGCCAAGCTGGAAATGCGCCGGCGATCCACGCTGATTGCCACCATGCTGCTGCGCAAGGGCGAAGGCGACGGCATGATCTGCGGCACGATCAGCACCACCGCGCGCCACCTGCGTTACATCGAGAGCGTCATCGGTCGGGCGCCCGGCGCCACCGTCTATGCCGGCATGAACGCGTTGTTGCTGCCCAACCGGCAGGTGTTCCTGGTGGACACGCACGTCAATCAGAATCCGACCGCGGAGCAGATCGCCGAGATCACCCAGGTCGCCGCCGTCGGCGTGCGTCGCTTCGGCATCGAGCCGAAGGTGGCGCTGCTGTCGCATTCCAACTTCGGCACCAGCGATTCGCCGTCCGCGCTCAAGATGCGGCGCGCGCTGGAGATCATCCGGGAGCAGGCGCCGGAGCTGGAGGTCGACGGCGAGATGCACGGCGATTGTGCGCTGGATGAGACGCTGCGCAAGTCAGCGCTGCCGGAGACGACCCTGCACGGTTCGGCGAATCTGCTGGTGTTCCCGGACCTCGATTCCGCCAACATTGCGTACAACCTGCTCAAGACCGCCGCCGGCAACAACGTCACCATCGGCCCGATGCTGCTGGGGTGCGCCAAGCCGGTGAACATCCTCACGCCTTCGGCCACGGTCCGGCGCATCGTCAACATGACGGCGCTGACGGTTGCGCACGCCAACACCAACCGGTGACGGAAGCGGCGCGTAAGCGCCGCTTTGCTTGCTCGTCACTCCTGCTTCCGGATCCGGTCCGGAAAGTACAGCTTCACCGGCCGCACCTCGAACACGCTGCCGATGCTCGGCAGCGAGCGGGCGATCTCGATGGCCGCCTCGATCGTCTCGCACTCCACGATATAGAAGCCGAGCAGCTGTTCCTTGGTCTCGGCGAAAGGTCCGTCCGTGAGCAGCGGCTGGCCGTCGGTCCGCACCTGTACCGCGGTGTGGGTGGGCATCAGTCGCACTGCCGGTCCGAGCCGGTTCTGCGCCACCAGCTTTTCGTGCAGGCGCAGGTGCTGGGCGATGTGCGCATCGTCCTCGGCCGGCGTCATGGCGTCGACCTTGTCTTCAGGGGCGTAGATCAGGATGGAATAGAGCACGAATACCTCCTGGAATCTCGAGTGACATCTCCATCCGCCTGCTGGCAGACTGGCGCGAACTTTACAGCGGATGCGCGGCCATGCCGGGAGAAATTCCGCGTGGCGTGTACTGCGGAAACTCCGGTGTCTGCCGGCACCGTGGAGGAGAGCCTGCAATGAGCCTGAACATGGATTACGACCTGCTGGTGATCGGAGCTGGTTCCGGCGGCGTGCGTGCCGCGCGGGTCGCATCCGGCCACGGTGCGAAGGTGGCGATCGTCGAGGAATACCGCATCGGCGGCACCTGCGTGATACGCGGCTGCGTGCCGAAGAAGTTGCTGGTGTACGGCGCGCACTTCGCCGAAGACCTGGAGGATGCGCAACGTTTCGGTTGGCGTTTGGACGGTGCGAAGTTCGACTGGGCCGTGCTGCGCGACAATGTGCTGGCCGAAGTCACGAGATTGAGCGGCCTGTACACCGAGACGTTGACCAACCACAACGTCGAGATGCTGCACGGGCATGCACGCGTGACCGGGCCGAACAGCGTTACGGTCGACGGGCGCGAGCTGACGGCTCGCGTGATCCTGGTCGCGACCGGCGCACGCCCTTTCGTGCCGGATCTGCCAGGCGCCGAGCACGGCATCACTTCGAACGAAGCATTTCATCTGGCCACGCTGCCGCAGCGGGTCGTGATCGCGGGCGGCGGTTACATCGCCAACGAGTTCGCCGGCATCTTCAACGAGCTCGGCGCCAAGGTGACGCTGGTGAATCGCTCGGATCAGATCCTGCGCGGCTACGACGATCAGATCCGTGACCGCCTGCTGCACCTGTCCGCGACCAAGGGCATCCAGTTCCTGTTCAACTCACCCATCGAGCGCGTCGTGAAACAGCCCAGCGGCTTGTTCACGGTGGAGCTGGCGACGGGCATTTCCGTGGAATGCGAAGTCGTCATGTTCGCCAGCGGGCGCGTACCTAATACCGATGACCTGGGGCTGCAGAGCGCAGGTGTCGAACTCGATGCCAAGGGCGCGGTGCGCGTGGATGAACGAAGTCGCTCCACCTGTCCTTCGATCTACGCCGTCGGCGACGTGACCAACCGGGTTCAGCTCACGCCCGTAGCCATTCGCGAGGGACAGGCTTTCGCCGACACGATGTTCGGCAACAAGCCCACCCGGCTCGACTACGACTGCATTCCCTCGGCGGTGTTCAGCCATCCGCCGCTGGCCGGCGTCGGCATGACGGAAGCACAGGCGCGCAACAAGCTAGGCGCGATCAAGGTGTACACCGCCGATTTCCGGCCAATGAAGAATGTGCTGGCCAATCGCAATGAGCGCGCGCTGTACAAGGTCGTGGTCGATGCCACCACGGACCGGATCGTCGGCGCCCACATGATCGGTCCGGACGCGCCGGAGCTCCTGCAGGTCATGGCCGTGGCGGTGAAAGCCGGTCTGCGCAAGGCGCAGCTGGACGAGTGCGTTGCGATCCATCCCACCATGGCCGAGGAGCTGGTGCTGCTGAAGTAGTGCGCTGCCGCCCGGGCTAGGCCGAAGAGGCCAGGTCGATATGCGCCATGGAGTCGCTGCGATCCGGCGCCATGTGGCCGGCAGCGCATGGCGTTTCGGGGAGTCGGTCGGGGAACGGACGGTGGCCGCGGCGCATTCCAGCAATCTCGACCGAGCGTTCCGATCGCACCTGGGAGAACCGTCATGAAGATTGCTGTTTTCGTCGGCAGCCTGCGCCAGGACTCCTTCAATCGAAGACTGGCCCGGGCGGTGGAGAAACTGGCGCCGGCCGGGTTCGAGTTCCAGCACATCCGCATCGACGATCTGCCGTTGTACTCGCAGGATTTCGACAGCGACTATCCGCCGAACGCGCAGCGGCTGAAGAGGGAGGTGGAGGCGGCCGATGCGCTGCTGTTCGTCACTCCCGAATACAACCGCTCCATACCGGGCGTGCTGAAGAATGCCATCGACATTGCATCGCGGCCGTGGGGCACCAATTCTTTCGCACGCAAGCCCGGCGCGGTGATCGGCGCCTCAATCGGTTCGATCGGCACCGCGCTGGCGCAGCAACATTTGCGCAGCTCCATGGCGTACCTGGACGTGCCGCTGCTGGGGCAGCCCGAGGTGTTCATCCACTTCACCGAGGATCTGATCGATCCGGACGGGCGCATCAACAACAAGAGTACGGAAAAATTCCTGCAGGGCTTCGTCGACCGCTACGTCGCCTGGGTCGAGCATCTAAAATCGTGAGAGGCGTTGCGTGACGATCGTCTCTGTCCGTAGTGGCGGGGCTGCGTCAGTCGGCGGGCAATTGATCGAGCAGCGTCGCAACCGCAGTCGGACTCTCGACATGGACGTTGTGGCCGGCACCGGCGATATCCTGTGCATTGCCGCAG
>DATMEZ010000121.1:0-2868 GCA_035556415.1 Povalibacter sp. | reverse complement strand
GGTGGGGGCTGGTAGCGCAACCGGCCGGTCGGCCGCGGCGTCCTGGCGATGCCGCGGCCGACGCTTCGTACGTCCGGATCGCCGAGGTCAGGTGCTGAACGATGTGTTGGGAAGTCCGATCCATTCGTTCTTGGTCATTCCCGCGCAAAGACTGCTCCCGCCTGCGGGACGGGAACCCATCTGAATCGGCAGGATGGACCCCGCTTGCGCGGGAGTGCCGATAAACCTCGGCACGTCCGGGGTCTCAATGCCCGGAGCTGTCTTGCCCGAAAACACAGTCAACTGATGATTGCGTGCTGGTGCGTGCAGCGCTGCAATTCGAGCCGGATCCGTTTTCGGGGAATCGAACGTGCTTCGGCTCACGCCTCCGCAATCACAGGACGATTGGCTGTCGGCGCGGCGCCTCATCGAAGAGTATGCCGCGTCGCTCGATCTGGATCTTTCGTTCCAGAACATCGCGCACGAACTAGATCATCTGGCGATCGAGTACGCGCCTCCCGCCGGAGCCTTTTTGCTGGCGCAGGACGATGATGTTCTGCTCGGCTGCGTCGGCGTGCGACGCTTTGCGGATGGCGTCGGCGAGATCAAGCGCCTGTACGTCGCGCCGGCCGCGCGAGGGCGTGGAGCTGGAAGGTTGCTCGCACAAGCCATCATTGATGCGGCGAAGCCGCTGGGTTACTCGCGGCTGCGGCTCGATACGCTGCCGTCGATGAAAGGTGCCATCGCGCTGTACCTGTCGCTCGGCTTCAGAGAAGTTGCAGCATACCGGTTCAACCCGGAGCCGGATGCCAAATTTTTCGAACTCGTCGTCGTGGACGAACTGCGCTAGCCGCCGGGTGTGGCCAGACACGAAGTCCGACTCTGTCCATCGATAGCCTGCTCGAGATCGTTCGAGCCCTGGTCGTCAGGACCGACATCGTGCGCTTTTATCGAAGTCGGGTATGGCGTCGCCGCAGATGCTGCCGGTGTTCTGATGCTCGGGTCTGCCAGCGTTCGAGCCGCGGTTTGCCCGCGCCGATGCCCATTAGCACCGATTTACTACACTCGTGAACTAGCCCTCGGGATGGCGGTTAGAACCATGTCCGCTGCGCGGCGTGCGGATACGATAGCAGGCTGAAGGGGTTTCGATCTCGGCTGCAGACGGCGCGCTGAACCGGTCGTCCGCGGCGGAATACGTGCCCGCACCAGCAAACGTTCCCGGTGTAGGAGAGCAGAAGAATGATTCGCAATTCGTATCGAGCGCGGTGCCTGGTGGGTGCCGTTGCGATAGCCATGGTGGGATTCGTACACGACGCCACGGCAGCCGAGGCCCCGCAGAAAGTCGCGCAGCATTTCTCGTTCGCCGGCAAGCGTCCGACCTTCCACGAGGACAACATCGACAAGATCGAGGTCGTGGTCGCGGGCGCCGACAGCGAAGGCCGCCTGAGCCTGGTCGAAAGCATCTGGACTCCCAAGTTCTCGGTGCCGCCGCACTATCACAAGCTGCACGCCGAGACCTTCTACATCATCTCCGGCAAGGTCGAGTGGACCATCGGCGGCAAGACCCAGGTCGTGGGCCCGGGCGATGCCGTGCACATTCCGTCGAACGCCGTGCACAGCGTGCGCGTGCTCGAAACCATGCATTCGCTGATGTTCTATCAGCCCGGTGGCTACGAGGACCAAGTGGCGCTCGAAGCGTTCTACACGCCGCAGCAGAAGAAGGATCCGAAGATCCGCGAACACGTCAATCGCATGACCGATTTCTACCCGGTCACGGGCAACGTGCCGGTGCTGCCGGCGCCGGTCGCAGGGCAGGCCAACAAGGGCGTGCCGATTTTCTCGTTCCGGGGCAAGCGCGGCAGCTTCAAGGAGCCGAATGTCGACAACGTCGAGTTCGTGCTCACCGGTGATGACACCGAGGGCCGGCTGAGCGTGATCGAAAGCGACTGGCTGCCGGGCTTCACCGCGCCGCTGCATTTCCACCGCAAGCACACCGAGACCTTCTACGTCTTCTCCGGCAAGGTCGAGTGGACGGTCAACGGCGAGACGCACGTGCTCGGCGCCGGTGACGCAGTGCACATCCCGGCCAACGTGCCGCACAGCGTCAAGGTGCTGGAGAAGATTCACACTCTGTGGATCTCCGATCCGGGTGGCCTGGAAGAAGGCCAGCAGAATCGGGCGAGCTACACCGCGGAGGAACTCAAGGATCCGCGCGTGCAGGAGCGTCTCATGCGGACGGGTGACTTCCACATCCCCGCCGCCAAGAAGTAAGGCGATAGTGGCGTCAGCGGACCCATTGGTTCGCTGGCGCCGCGCCGCTCGGTGGACGCCGGCTCGCGTTTGCCCAGCAGCGAACTCGCAGGCCGGTACAGTTCGCTCTGGGCGAAGCACCGCTGCGCCGTTTACCGGACACTAGCCCGATGCCTGCGGAAGCTCTCTACAAGCAGGAACTGCGGCGCTCGTTGCGGCCGCTGGACCTGGTCCTGTACGGCATCGTGTTCATGAGCCCGATCGCCGGCTTCACCGTGTTCGGCTTCGTGCACCAGGCAGCGCACGGCGCGGTGGCGCTGGCCTACATCGTCGGGTGCCTGGCAATGATCCTGACGGGATTGAGTTACGCCGCCATGGCGCAGGCGGTGCCGGTGGCCGGGTCGGCCTATCACTATGCGCGCCAGTCGATGGGCGAGACCTGCGGCTTTCTGGCCGGCTGGGCCATCCTGCTCGACTACATCCTGCTGCCGGCGCTGATGATCCTGCTCGGCGGCGTGGTGATGAACTCCGCCATCGCTGCGGTGCCGGTGGCCGCCTGGGTGGTGATCTTCCTTGCCATCGCCACGACCGTGAACGTGCTCGGTTTGAGGGTGACGACTCGTGCCGACATGACCATCG
>DATMEZ010000120.1:0-8046 GCA_035556415.1 Povalibacter sp. | reverse complement strand
TGCTGGCGTCCCATCTCGACGAAGGTCTCGTAGGTGCCCTGCACGATGCCCTGCGAGCCGATGTAGATCCAGGAGCCGGCCGTCATCTGGCCGTACATCATCAGGCCCTTGCGATCGAGCTCGTTGAAATGCTCCCAGTTGGCCCAGTGCGGCACCAGGTTGGAATTGGCGATGAGCACGCGCGGCGCGTCTGCATGGGTGCGGAACACGCCGACCGGCTTGCCCGACTGCACCAGCAGGGTTTCGTCGTCGCCCAGCGCCTTGAGCGCCGTGACGATCTGGTCGTAGCACTTCCAGTTGCGTGCGGCCCGGCCGATGCCGCCGTACACGACCAGGTCTTCCGGCCGCTCGGCGACGTCCGGGTCGAGGTTGTTCATCAGCATGCGCAGCGGTGCTTCGGTCAACCAGCTGCGGCATGAAAGAGTGGTGCCGCGCGGGGCGCGGATGACACGAGTGGCGGGCGGATTGTTGGACATGGCGCTTCCCGAAAGGCGAATGGGAGGATGCGTAATTCTATACCTGTATATACAAGTACAGGCAAGAGACCCTTGGGAGCAGACGACGCAGGTCGCTCGGTAAATCAACGACTTGCGCGTCCGATCCGTCCCTGCCGGGGACAGAGCAACCCGGGGCACAGCCGTTTGCGCCTGCTCCGTAGCCCCGCCCGCGCTGCGCGACAGCTACCTTGAAGTAAAGTAGGCGAGGATACGCTCGCCTCCGTAGCAGCACTGCCCCGTCAGGGCTTGAACGTGCCCGACAGCTCGTAACGCGAGCCGGGATAATACAGATCCGCGATCGTGGCGAGCTTGTCGTTGCTCCAGGTACGCCGGCGCACCAGCAGACTGGCTTCGGACGGTCCCAGTTTCAGGAGCTTGGCAATGCGCGCATCGGGAACGATGGCCTGCACGGTATGTTCGGCGCGATGCAATGGCGCCTGGTGCATCAGGTATTCGTGCGGTGTCTGGCGCGTGAAATCGACTTTGAGATAGCCGGGGACCAGCAGTGCGTTGACGTATCGGTCTTCGAGCTGCAACGGCGTCGAGCTTTCATAATGCAGCAGCAACGATTGGAACAGCCGCGCGCCGACGGCGAGTCCGAAGCGGGCGGCGATCGTTTCGTCCGCCTCGATCTCGGCCAGTTTCAGCACCTTGCAGCTGTACTCATGGCCGCGGGCGCGGACTTCGTCGGCGATGTTGTGGACTTCCAGCGGGTGCGCATGCACGCGGCGCTCGGCCACGAACGTGCCGACGCCGGCCACACGCACCAGGTAACCTTCCTCGGCCAGTTCACGCAGGGCCCGGTTGGCCGTCATGCGCGACACCTTGAGCTTGCTGACCAGCTCGTTCTCCGAAGGCACCCGGTCGGAGACTCGCAGGGCGCCGGAGGCGATCCGCCGCAGGACATGTTCTTTGACCTGCTCGTAGCGTGCGGTGGACAAGTGCGGGTGTTTCCTTTGCCGAAGCCTGGATATGAGGACCAAAACCGCGCTCCGGTAAGCACGTCACGGCGACGTGCCGTCGGTGCGTTCACGACTCTTGGTGATGATACGCAGCGCGCCGCGCCAGCCGCAAATGGCTCGAACGTCTACGCAGCTGCGATAACGTCGGGACACTCTCGTACTTCGTCAGCTTCATCGGACGGCTGGCCAGGGGCGCCTGTTCCGGCTCTTCGTCGCTGAAGCTGCTTGGGCGCTGACGACGGTTCGTCCCTTGTCATGGCGTACTAGCCAGGCGTGCGAACGGTGCGGTCCTTGGACGTGACGCCGGAAGTCCGCCAGCTGCCGTGCGGCAGCAGTGGCGGTTTTGTTCCCTGTCGGTTGAATCCCGGAAGACAGCGCGTTCTACGTTTCGCACCCGTTGGCAACGCCCTTTCCATTCATCCGGGAGGAACGATCCGATGGCTTCGAGAATCCGTCGAGCAAGCAAGCCCGCCCTGGTCGCCGTGGCCGCCCTCTGCGCCGCTGCCGCGTATGCCCAGGACACCCCTGCACCCGCCAAGCATCATTTCTCGCTGCCCAAGGCCGGCGAGACTTTTCCGCGCAAGGACGAAGTCAGCGAAGTGAAGCTGACGTCCATCCAGAGCGATGGCCGCTTCTCGGTGCTGGACGAGGTGTGGCATCCCGGCTTCACCGTGCCGCCGCACTTCCACAAGGAGCATGCCGAGGTGTTCTACGTGGTCGAGGGCCAGGTGGAATGGACCGTGGGTGGCGAGACCCACGTGGTCGGGCCGGGAGGACTGGTCTACATCCCGCCGGACACCGTGCATTCGGTGAAAGTGGTCGGAGACAAGGACTATCGCGGCGTCATGATTTACAACCCCGGTGGCTACGAGAACAACATCTACCGCGAGAAGGAATACACCAAGGAGCAGCTGCAGCAGCCCGACGTGGAGAAGAAGCTGCGCGCGCTCGGTGATTTCAATCCGGTGGCGAAAAAGTAGTCAACCGCCGATCCGTCATGACCGATGCCGCAAGCAGCGACGTGACGGATCGAAGCGCGAAGCGATCCGTTGGGGGAATCATGAAGCATCATTTGACTGCCGGTGCGCTGCTTGCGCCGGTGCTCGCAGGCGTGCTGGCAATCAGCGGTTGCGCCAGGCAACGGCCAACTGTCGACACCGACATGGCCGCAGTGCTCGAGCGTCTGGCGGCGACGGAGAAGCAGTTGCAGCAACTGCAGGACGTCAATGCCATCGAGAAGCTGCAGCGCGCCTACGGCTACTACGTCGACAAGGGCCTGTGGGACAACGTCGTCGACCTGTTCGCCGAGGAGTCCACGGTCGAAATCGAAGCGGGCGGCGTCTACGTCGGCAAGCAGGGCGCGGACCGCCTGTTCCGTCAGAAGTTCGGCAGCGGCCGCATCGGCTTCAAGGACGGTGTGCTGTTCAATCACCCACAGTTCCAGGGCATCGTCGATGTCGATCCCAGCGGCACCACGGCCAAGGGTCGCTGGCGCACCCTGGCGCAGGTCGCCTGGTATGGCTCGGTCGCGTTCTGGAACGAAGGCGTCTACGAAAACGAGTACGTGAAGCAGGACGGCGTCTGGAAGTTCAGCAAGATGAAATTCTGGTCGACCTACTTCACGCCCTACGACAAGGGCTGGGCGCAGCAGGAGCCGCCGCCGATCGGCTGGGGCGCCAACATGCCCGATTCGAAGCTGCCGCCGGACCGTCCTTCAGAGCCGGGATATCGCATGTATCCGCGCTACTTCGTGCCGCCTTTCCACTACAGCAATCCGGTGTCGGGGCGCGCCTTCGCCGAGCCCGAGCGCACCGCGGCGGGCGAGTTCCCCGCAGACAGGATCACGCCGGAGGAGTTCGCCAGGAAGCAGTTTGCCGGACGGCGCAAATAGCATCGAGGGCAGATACGGCGGGGTGATTCGGGTCGCCCCGCCGTTGCTGCCGTCGCAGCAATTATTTAACTTCATAATTAATGGAGGGCTGCTTGACCCAACGCGCATTGCTTCGGGTAAGCTCCGCTCACAGGGGCTGCGGGCCGGTTCCGGCCTATCCGTTTGCGTATATGGCAGAGAGCTTCGTACAGTACTCGACGCAAGCCGTAGCGCCGCATCGGCGCGTGGAGTTCTGGAACGAGCGCGCTTCCGGCGTGATCACCGATCTGCAGGTCGAGCCGGATCGCGAGATCGCCTTCGAAGCCAGCCTCAAGGCGGTGGATTTCGCCGGCATCGGTTTCGCCGAGGCCATCTCCACGCCCACCCGGGTGGTGCATTCGCACGGTCTTGCGAGCCGCGCGCCCAGTCCCGTCTATCTGATTCACCTGCAGCGCCGCGGCACCTGTCTCAATCGCCAGGTCCGCACCGAAGTGCTGCTGGAAGCCGGCGATTTCGTGCTGTGCGACAGCACCTTGCCCTGCGAACTGATCCTCGGCGGCGACAACAGCATGCTGGTGCTGCGCATCCCGCAGGCCGTGCTCAAGCGGCGCCTGCCGACGCCGGAAATCTTCGTCAACCGGCACATGTCCGGCCGCTCCGGGACCAGCGCGCTGGTCTCCAAGTTCGTGAACCTGTTCTGGGAGCAGTGCCAGAACGACATGGAGACGGTGGCGGCGGAACGCCTCGCCGACTCGATCTGCGACATGCTCGCCACCTCGTTCATGGACTCGTCGCGGCAGCCGCTCGACGGCTCCACCGTGCAGACGTTGTGGAAGCTGCGCATCCGCCGCTTCATCGACCTGCACCTGGGCGATCCCGACCTGGTGCCGGCGACCATTGCCAGCCATTTCCGGGTCTCGCCGCGTTACGTGCACAAGATCTTCGCCAGCGAAGACGAAGCCGTCTCCAAGTACATCCTGCGACGCCGGCTGGAAGCCTGTCATCGCTCGCTCACGGACGGCACCCAGAGCGCGAAGAGCGTTTCGGTGATCGCGTTCGAGTGGGGCTTCAACAGCACCACCCATTTCGCCCGCGTGTTCCGCGAGCGCTATGGCCTGTCGCCGTCGGAGCTGCGCCGGCAGCACAACCTGCCGCACGGATAATTTAAGAAGGCAGCTCCCCGTCATTTCCCGCGAAGGCGGGAATTCCATCCTTCCTGAGCGTCCCTGGCAACCGATGCATTCCTGCCTTCACGGGAATGACGAAGGTCAGCCGTTTCCATAGCGCCGTTCGCAGGCACCAGACAGCGCCGTGCGCAGCACCGGGTTCCTTATCGGTTGCCCTTTTGTTCCTTCTCGACCGCGCCGCTGCGATGGCGCGCACCTACGCTGCCTCGGGTTATTGAGAGATGCGGAAGGAGAGCGGCGTTCATGCGCTTCGAGGGCAAAGTTGCGTTGATTACCGGTGGCGGCACGGGCATAGGCGCGGCCATCGCGCGGCGCTTCGTTGCCGACGGCGGCAAGGTCGTGCTGATGGGTCGGCGGCGAGACAAGCTCGAGGCAGTGGCGGCGCCTTTGGACGGCGTCGTCGCGGTGGGCGACGCCGGCAATGCCAATGACGTGAAAGCCGCGCTGGCCCAGATCCGGCAGCGGTTCGGCCGCCTCGACGTGCTCATCGCCAACGCCGGCGGACATGGCCTGGGGCCGGCCGCGACTACTGACGATGCGAGCTGGGCCGAAGCGCTGCACTCCAATCTCACCACCGCTTTCGTTTGCGTCCGCGAGTGCCTGCCCGATCTGATCGAAGCGCGCGGCAATGCGGTGGTGGTGTCGTCCATCGCCGGCCTGTTTGCCGGTCCCGAGGTGGTCGGCTACGTCACCACCAAGCACGCACTCATCGGCCTGACCCGTTCGGTCGCCCGCGATTACGGGCCGAAAGGCGTGCGCATCAACGCGCTGTGTCCTGGTTGGGTGCGTACCGCGATGGCGGACGAACAGATGGACGTCATCCGGCAGAAGCACGGTTTGCAAACCACCGACGAGGCGTATGCGCTCGTGACCCGCCACGTGCCGCTGCGCCGTCCCGCCGAAGCGCAGGAAGTGGCCAACGTGGCCTGCTTTCTCGCCTCGTCGGAGGCTTCGATGATGAGCGGTTCGGTGGTGGTGGTGGACGGCGGTTCGAGCGCGGTCGATCTGCCGACACTGGCCTTTGCGGATTGAGGAGACATCATGTCCAGACCTGCTGACTGGAAGAACTACGAAGATTTCGCTGCCGGCATCGATACCAATCGCTTGCCGACCACGGAGGCGCTGGTGGGTAAATCGCTCGCACTCGCCTTGGGCAAGCAGCGCCTGACGCTGAACTTCCAGTCGCGCGACACGCTGACCTGGTCGCAGGGCACGGAGCAGGGGCGAGACTGGTACGAAGCGATCGAGGTCGCTCCCAACACCTTTTTCCTCGACATGACGTTCGCGGCCAGGCCGCGCGAAGCCCTGACACTGATCGTGAACACGCAGAGCCGGCGCGTGCTGTCCTGTCTGTCAGTGGCGGGAGAGGTTCGTGTCGAAGGCAAGCCGCTGGTCGATCAGTACTTCACGGTCGGGGGGGTCGGCGATCCCAGTGTCGCGCCGACCGGCATCGAGCCCGGGCCGACGCGCGACCTGATCGGCATGCGCACGTTTCAGCGCTACAGTCCGCGCCATCTCTACGAGCACACCTATCTGAACTCGGAGCGCTACTGCTGGCAGTGCCTGGTCGGCGAGCAGCGCGGCCACGGCGACGTGGATCTGGCGAGCTATTACAAGTTCGACGAGGACCAGTACCTCTTCACCTTCCGCGAGTTCCTGATCCCGGTGGCCTCCGTGTTCTTCTTCAACATGAAGGACCTGCGCTCCACCGGCAAATTCCTCGGGCTGACCAAGGACGGCGCAGTGCAGAACAACAAGGCCGGTGCCTTCATTCGCAAGGCTTCGGTGACGCACTACGACGAGGGCGCCGGCCCGGTGTGATGCCCGCCTGAGTCAGCTCGCCAATGCCTGTGCGTAGCGGAAGGTCGTCGTCGGCGCGCGCTTACGATTCTGGTCGATCGGCTGATGTCGGGCACGAGCCGGAAGAAGACAGACCTGATCGACACGCTGTTCGCACTGACGGACTTCGAGATGTTCCATGCCCTATCGGTGCGACAACGCAAGTCGCGAGGCGATCGAGGCGATATTGCAGGAGCTGGTTGCGGATGCCGTCAGGCGCTTCACGCAGCGTTGAGTGGTGGCAGGACGGGTCATCGTTGCTTGCGCAACCGTGCCAGCTCAGGGTCCTCTCGTACGAGCGGAATCGACGATCGAATCGGCCGGCATCGCTCCCGCCCGGCAGGAGCGATGCGCGGTCATCACCGTCGGCTGTTACTGCTTCTTGGCGGTGAACGAGCCGGTCGGGCTGCCGCCGACCGCGATCTCGCCTTCCATCTCGGTCGCCGACTTGAGTTTGCCGTCGTACGAGACCGTGAGCTGCTGGCCCTGGTAGTTCACGTCGTAGGTCCAGCTCGCCGTGGTGTCGGTCGCCTCGCCGGTCACCTTCAGGTCGCTGAAGTCCGAGTTGTGGCAGGTGCCGGTGAGCTTGTGGTCCTTCTCGACCAGATCGCACACCACGTTGATCGGCATCTGGCCGATGGTGCCTTCGATCTGCCAGCTGCCGCCGACGTCGGCCGCAGCGGCCGGCACGGTGGCGGCCAGGGTGAGAAGCGATGCAAACAGTAGCGTCCTGGGCATGGTTTGTTCCTCGGTTGAATCCCCAAAAACGGCTGGCATTCTTCCGCACAACCCCTTGCGGCGCCCGCATAGATCCTATGCGCGGCGACGCAGCGGCAGTGCAAGGGCGGGCTCAGACTGTCAGGTAGCCGCCGTCGACGGGAACCAGGGTGCCGGTCATGAAGCCGGCGGCGGGCGAGCACAGGAAGGCGATGACCGAGGCGACCTCGGCGGGCTCGCCCCAACGCTTGAACGGGGTTCGATCGATCACGCGCTGCGATGCGCTTGCATCGGCGCGCAAGCCGGCGCTCAGCGGTGTTTTGATCCAGCCGGGCGCTACGGCGTTTACGCGAACGCCATCCTCGGCGAAGGTCTGCGCAAGCGAGCGCGTGAGCTGTGCGATTCCACCCTTGCTTGCGCTGTACGCCGGACGATCCTCGCTGCCGAAATAGCTGTACATCGACGCTACGTTCACGATGGCGCCACGGGCGCTGCGTAGAAGTGGCGCCGCCAGCATCGACATCCGCATGGTTGCGGTCAGGTTGATGGCGAGCACGCGCTCGAAGATGTCCAGGTCGTATTCGTCACGGTCGCGACTCACGCCGGCGCAGTTGATGAGGAAGTCCAGGCCGGAAAGCGACTGCACCAGTTCCTTGCAGGCGGTTGCGTCGGTAGCGTCGAGCGCGACCGTGCGCACCGCCGGATGTTGCGGCGCCCATGTCTTCTGCGCGGCTGGAAGTCCGGCGGCAATCACATTGGCGCCGAGTTCGGCGAAGTAATCGGCGGTACCCGCGCCGATGCCAGTGGTGCCGCCGATCACCAGCGCAGTGCGCTGGTGAAACAGATCGGTCTGGAAGATCTTGGTGCTCATTGGGCCTGCGCGGCGGCGTCGAGCTGACCTTTGGCGGTGACCTTGCGCGGCGCAGTCTCGACCAGGAAGAAGGAAAGGATCAGCGCCAGCGCGCCGCCTGCTG
>DATMEZ010000119.1:0-17394 GCA_035556415.1 Povalibacter sp. | reverse complement strand
CCGCCAATGTCTCCGAAGAGCAACGCAAGAGCGCCTTCGATCTGCTGAGTGCGGTCGGTGCAGCCGTATGGCTGGAACAGGAAGCGCAGCTGGATGCAGTGACCGCCGTTTCCGGCAGCGGCCCGGCGTATTTCTTCCTGCTGATCGAGATGCTCGAACAGACCGGCGTCGCACTGGGCCTGCCGGCCGAGGTGAGCCGCCAGCTCGCGGTCGAAACGGCATACGGCTCGGGACGCATGGCGCGCGAAGCGGCCGAGTCCGCAGCGGTGCTGCGCGAACAGGTGACCTCCAAAGGCGGCACCACCGCTGCGGCGCTCCAGGTACTGGAAGGCCGAAATGTCCGTGCTATCTTTGCCGAGGCCATTACCGCAGCGGCGCGACGCTCCGCGCAGCTTGCGGACGAGTTCGGCGCTTAGCTGAAGTCGCGCACGGCCAAAGAATCAGAACGCAGGCACCGACCCGACTCGATCGTCAATGGAAGCCATTCTTTTTATCGTCCGCACGCTGCTGCAGGTTCTGCTGGTCACGGTGTTCCTGTTGCGCGTACTGTTGCCGCTGACTCGCGCCGATTCGCGCAATCAACTATCCCAGGCCGTCATCCGGCTGACCAACCCGCTGGTGCTGCCGCTGCGCCGGGTGCTGCCGCCTATTGGCAAAGTCGATACCGCCTCGGTCGTGGCGCTGGTGATCGTGCAGGCGGCGGCGACCGCAGTCCTGTGGCTGTTAGGCGCCTACCCGCGCAACATCGGCCTACCGCTGTTCCTGCAGATCGTGGTCCTGAGCCTGGTGTCGACGGTCCTGTTGTTCTACACCTACGCCCTGCTGCTCTACATCCTGCTGAGCTGGGTGGCGCCGGGCACCTATAGTCCGGCAGCTGGATTGCTTTCCAGCCTGTGTGAGCCGCTGCTGCGCCCGGTGCGGCGAGTGATCCCGGCGCTGGCCGGCATCGACTTCTCCGCGCTGTTCGTGATCATCGCGCTGCAAGCGCTGTACATCGCGATCAACTGACGCGCCCCCATGCCCGCCATCCGCTGGCAAGACACATCGCTGACGCTGGACCTGCAGATTCAGCCAGGCGCGGCGCGCGATGAGCTGGTCGGCCTGCATGGCGAACGGCTCAAGATCAGAATCAGCGCACCGCCGGTGGACGGGCGCGCCAATCGCCACCTGATCGACTACCTTGCCGAAATCTTCGGCGTGCCGCGGGCGCGCATCACCTTGCTGCGCGGTGAGACTGGACGCGCCAAGACGGTGCGTATCGACTCACCGGCGAAGGTGCCACCGGAAATCCAGGCGCTGCAGGTGTGATCGCGATCCGACGGCTCGCGACTGCAACCATCGGGGCTTGGGTCCGGTTTTTTCCAAGTACGTGCCTTCCACGCCAGCACGCTGAAACGCCTGGTTTATAGTGGAAACCGGTAATTCATCGCAGGAGCTTCGCCACATGCAGACAACCACAGCCACCGTACGCCTACTTTGCGCCGCAATAGCCTTGGCCGCCGCCGCGCTGCTGGGCGGGTGCAACCGGGGCCCGGTGGCGAAGGCGCCGCCAGCACAGGAGCTCAGCGAAACCTTCCATGACTTCGGCAATTACGAGATCCACTTCAATGCACTTCGAACCGATACCCTGACGCCCGAGATCGCCCGCACCTATGGCATCCAGCGCAGCACCAACCGCGTGATGCTCAATGTGACCATCCTGCACAAGGCTGCGGACCACGCACCGCGCAAACCGGTGAACGGCACGGTGCAGGTGGACGCGTACAACTTGAACGGACAGCTGAAGAACCTGGAGATGCGTCGCGTCTCCGAAGGCGAAGCGATCTATTACATCGGCGAGGTCTCGATCGCCGGCGCCGAAATCCTGGTGTTCGACATCAGCGTCACCCCCGACGGCGAATCCGAGCCGTTCAAGGTCAAGCTCAAGCGCGAGTTCTACTCCAGTTGAGGCGCTGCCGTCGCCGTCCACGGACGCATTTGCATGCGTGCGTGAAACCCTTAAAAACACGCTAAAAAAACTTCGCTGCTGCTTATTCCCCGGCGAATCTTGTGCTATTTTCCCGCGCGACTCGCTTCCCACGCGACCTGTCACAGTAAATGCGGGCGCGAATCGTCACACCCACAGGAGATTACAAATGGCGAAAAAGAATGCAGCCCCGACCAAATCGGAAATCCTTGCCCAGATTTCCAAGGATACGGGCCTGGCAAAGAAGCAGGTCAGCGACGTGTTCGAATCGCTGGGCGGCGTGGTGAAGAAGAGCCTGAAGAGCTCGGGACTGTTCACCCTGCCGGGCCTGCTGAAGATGAAGGTCGTGAAGAAGCCCGCCACCAAGGCCCGCGAAGGCGTCAACCCCTTCACCGGCGAGAAGATGACCTTCAAGGCCAAGCCGGCCAGCAAGAAGGTGCGCATCGCTGCGCTGAAGAACCTCAAGGAAATGGTGAACTAATACCGGTTCACGTCCTCCGGAGCAGCCGCACGCGCCGCGTGGCTGCTTCGGAGGGTTTCTTTCCTCCACGGCCTTTCCTCCAGGCCGTGCCGCAGCCGCGGTTACCGATCCATCACCGTTTTCAGCTTCAGCCGCACCCGGTCGCGATCCGAGATGTGCAGCAGCCCGGCGATCCTGCGGATCAGGTGCTCCTCGTACTTGTCGATGTGCCCGTCGGCGTGGCTCACCTGCCACAGCATCTCGACGATGGCCAGCTTGTCGGCTTCCGGCAGCTCGGTATTCAAGCGGTGCGTGAATTCATGCAGGGACACGGCGCGATCGGCGCGATGCATGGCCTTGACCATGAGCTCGTCGACGGTCTGCTCGGTCAGGCCGAAGCGCTTGCCCAGGATCTGCCGGATCGCATCCAGTTCCGCGGTGGACTCGGAAAAATCAGCACGCGCCAGCTCGATGAGCAACGCGGCCGTCGCCAGGTCCAGCGGCTCATGCCGTTGCAGCACCGCGCTCGAAGGCGGTTCGCTGCCGAAAATTCGCTTCAGTTGATCGAGCACGGTTATCTCCGCAGATTCAGGACGTGCGTCTGGCCCATTGGATCACCACTTCGCGCAACTCGTTCATGCGACCGTGGAAAAAATGATCCACGCCGGACAGCAGCGCAAGCTCGGGCGGCGTTGACAGCTTCGCCACCCATTGCTGGATCTCGGCCGCGTCCACCAGTTCGTCGTGGTCGCCCTGCACCAACAGCCACGGACAGGTCGGCAGCTTCGAGGTATCCACTGCAACGCGGTGTACCGCGGGCGCCACCGTAACCAGGCGCTGGGCTTCGCGCAGCACGGCCGTACGGATGGCGACACCGCCGCCGAAGGAAAAGCCTCCGAGCCACAACTCCGCCCCAGGCCAGCGCTTTAAGGCCCAATCCACCACGGCGACCGCATCGTCGGTCTCGCCGTTGCCTTCGTCGTACTTGCCGGCGCTGGCGCCGACACCGCGGTAGTTGAAACGCAACGCACGCACGCCGAGCTCATTGAAAGCCTTCGCCAGCATGTGTACGACCTTGTTGGTCATGGTGCCGCCATACACCGGATGCGGATGACAGATGACGGCGATCCGCGGTCGGTCGGTGGATTCGACGATCGCGCCGGACGCATCGACCGGGGTTTCGAGGATGGCTTCGAGATTGCCCACCGGGCCGGCAAGGCTCAGGGACTCGGCGACAGGACGCACCAGGGAACTCATCGATGAACTCGTCTCCTAACGTTTGAAGAAGGTACCGCCGGGCAGCGTAACCAATGCGCCCGGCGCTGGCGAGGCGCACGACGGTGCCACAGCGGCAACCCCATGAGGTAGCCTTTGCGGCGGGAACCCCGTCGCGGCGATGCGGGTTGTGCAAAGACCCACGCCGCGCCCCAACCGTTCAGGAATCGCCATGAAATTGTCTTCCGCCAGCTTTCTGTCCGACCAGCCCATTGCGCCAACCTTCGCCTTCGGCAAGCACGATCCGGTGCTGCACATCGGCCTGGCGCCGAACCACAATCCGCACCTGAAATGGTCCGAAGCGCCGGCGGATACCCGCTCGTTCGTCCTGATCTGCGTGGACGCGGATGCGCCCACCAAGCCGGACGACGTCAACAAGGAAGGCCGGGTGGTGCCGGCCAGCCTGCCGCGAGCACCTTTCTACCACTGGGTGATGGTGGACATTCCCGCGACCATGCAAGAGATCGCCGAAGGCGAATGTTCCAGCGGCATCGTCGCCGGCGGCAAGAAGGAGCTGCCCGGCCCGAGCGGCTCGCGACAAGGCGTCAATGACTACACCGGCTGGTTCGCGAACGACCCGGACATGTCCGGCACCTATCGCGGCTACGACGGACCGTGCCCGCCGTGGAACGACATGCGCGTGCATCGCTACACGTTCACCGTCTACGCGCTCAGCCGCGAGCACTGCCCGGTGGAGGGGAACGACTTCACCGCACCGCAGGTGCTCCAGGCAATCCGGCCCTTCGTGCTGGCGCAGGCGGAAATCACCGGCACGTACGCCATCAATCCGAAGATCTGAGCCAGCGCGGGTTCAGCGCTTCTTGTCGATCGCCAGCAGCTCGATATCGAACAGCAAGGGTGCATTCGGCGGGATGACGCCACCGGCGCCCTGCGGGCCGTAGCCGAGCGAGGACGGCACGATCAGCAGGCGCCGGCCACCGACCTGCATGCCGACGACGCCCTGGTCCCATCCCTGGATCACCGAGCCTGCGCCTACCGCAAACCGGAACGGCTGGCCGCGATCGCGCGAGCTGTCGAACTTGCGGCCCTGATCGTCCGGCGCCGTCGGGTCGTAAAGCCAGCCGGTGTAATGCACGACCGCAATTTCCCCAGCGACGATCGGCTCGCCGGTGCCGATCGCCACATCGTTCTTCACCAGCTCCGTGATCGCGGGCGCGTCCGTCGCAGCGGGCGGCGGCGTCTGCGGCTTGCAGGCCGCCAGCGCCAGCGTGCCGGCAAGCGTTGCCAGCAGCGCCCTGAGCATCACTTGCGATCTCCCATCGAGAGCAGCAGCCGATTCAGCCGCTGCACGAACGCAGCCGGATCGGGCAGCTGACCGCCATCCGCCAGGGTCGCCTGCTCGAACAGCAGCATGGCCAGTTCGTTGAATGCACCCTCTTCCGCGGTCGACTCCAGGCGCACCAGCAGCGGATGCGTCGGATTGATCTCGAGCACCGGCTGGGCGGTAGGCGCCTTCTGACCAGCCGCTTCCAGGATGCGGCGCATCTGCAGGCCCAGGTCGTTCTCGCCCAGCACCAGGCACACCGGCGAATCGGCCAGACGGCTGGTCACGCGCACGTCGCTGACCCGGTTCTCGAGCGCCTTCTTCAAGCGCTCGACGATGGCGGCGTGCTCCTTCGACAGCGTTTCCTGCGCCTGCTTCTCTTCCTCGCTCTGCACCGAGCTCAGATCGAGATCGCCGCGCGCCACGTTGCGGAAGCTCTTGCCGTCGAACTCGCGCAGATGATCCATCAGCCACTCGTCCACGCGATCCGACAACAGCAGTACCTCGACGCCCTTCTTGCGCAGCACTTCCAGATGCGGGCTGGATTTTGCGGCTGCGAAGCTGTCCGCGATCACGTAATAGATCGAGGTCTGGCCGGGCTTCATGCGGGCCAGGTAGTCCTCGAGCGAGACGTCCTGCTCTTCCTTGTCGGTGTGCGTGGAGGAGAAGCGCAGCAGCTTGGCGATGCGCTCGCGATTGCCGTGATCCTCGGCCGGGCCTTCCTTGAGCACGCTGCCGAATTCCTTCCAGAACGTGGCGTACTTCTCCGGCTCGCCCTTGAGCTTGTCGAGCATGTCGAGCGCGCGCCGCGTCAGGCCGGTGCGGATGGTGTCGATGGCTGGATCCTGCTGCAGCATTTCGCGCGAGATGTTCAGCGGCAGATCGGCCGAATCGACGATGCCCTTGATGAAGCGCAGATACAGCGGCAGGAACTGCTCGGCGTCATCCATGATGAAGACGCGGCGCACGTACAGTTTCAGTCCCCGCACCCCGTCGCGATGCGAAAGATCGAAAGGCGCGCGCGAAGGAATGTACAGCAGGCTGGTGTACTCCTTCTTGCCCTCCACCTTGCCGTGCGACCAGGCCAGCGGCTCGCTGAAATCGTGTGTGACGTGGCGATAGAACTCCTTGTAATCCTCGTCCTTCAGCTCGGTGCGCGGCCGGGTCCACAGCGCCTGCGCATGATTGATGGTTTCGTATTCCACCTCCTGTGTCTCCGCGTCCTTGACCACGGGCTTCTTCATGCGCACGGCGAAAGCGATGTGATCGGAGTATTTGCGCACCAGCGAGCGCACGCGGTAGTCGTCGGCAAATTCGTGCTCACCTTCCTTCAGGTGCAGCACGATCCGGGTGCCGCGAGCCGGCAACTCGACGTTCGAGACCGTGAACTCGCCATCGGCCTTCGACTCCCAGTGCACGCCCTCGCTCGCAGGTGTGCCGGCGCGGCGCGAGAACACTTCGACACGGTCGGCGACGATGAACGATGAATAGAAGCCGACGCCGAACTGGCCGATCAGCTGCGCGTCCTTCTTCTGGTCGCCGCTGAGCTTGGCGAGGAAGTCCGCGGTGCCGGACTTGGCGATGGTGCCCAGGTGCTCGATGGCTTCCTGGCGCGTCATGCCGATGCCGTTGTCGGTGATGGTGACGGTGTGTGCCTGGCTGTCGGTATCGATGGTGATGACCAGGTCGGTTTCGCTCCCCAGCAGCTCGGGTGCGGCCAGCGCTTCGAAACGCAGCTTGTCGCAGGCGTCGGAGGCGTTGGAGATCAGCTCACGCAGGAAGATTTCCTTGTGGCTGTAGAGCGAATGGATCATCAGCCGCAGAAGCTGCTTCACTTCCGCCTGAAACCCCAAAGTCTGGGTGGCTCCTTCAGTCATCGTTCTGCTCCATCGGATCGTCAAGGGTGCGGATGATAGGGGACGGGAGCGCATATGCGGCATACCCGCCGCCATTTCAAGGTCGCGCCGCTGCGCGGCGGCACAATAAAAAGACCAAGGAGCCGGGCCGGCTGTTTACTGCGGAGACCTGCCATCCCGTCTTTCTCTTCGCCGCAAAGCCACGCGCAGACCGCAGGTGCCGTCCTTCAGTTCGCGACTGCAATGCGAGGGGCCCCGCCGTGGCTGCGGGGCGAGGTCGTAACGTCGGTGCGAAGGGAGGGGCTAGCGTCGGTCGCGCTTGGCGACGACGCGGGCAAGACGGCGACGTGCGACCTCGAGCAGCGAGGCCGAAAGCACGACCGCCAGCGCGGTGAGCGTCACGTGGGGAGCGAGAACCAGCCCGAAACCGGTGGTGGCGAACAACGCAAGGGCGAGAAGCAGGCCGAGAATCCGTGGCGCCATGTGGCGCAGCGCGCCCAGGGCATCGTCCATCTCATCGATCCACAGCAGCAGGAATTCCATACGGACCCTCGTGTTCATCAACGACTCTACCGCCGCGCCCGGCGCCGGCGATGTGAGACAACTCACAGACGAAACTGGCGGGCAGCGCGCATACCGCAGCAGTGCATCCACCAAACCGCGCTTGCACAGGGATACCCCTGATGCGTAGGCTGCGGGACACCCGTAACCCATCGGTCTGGCCGCAGCTCAATGCAGAAGATCGTCCTATTGAATCCCAAAGGTGGTTCGGGAAAAACCACGATCGCGACCAATCTGGCGAGCTATTTCGCTGTTTCCGGACTCCGGCCGACCCTGATGGACCTGGATGCGCAGGGCTCGAGCACGCGCTGGTTGGCCAAGCGCGCCAAGGGACAGGAACCGATTCACGGCATCGCCGGCTATGAGCGCAACTCACGCGTCACCCGCAGCTTCGCCACCCGCCTGCCGCTCGACAGCCAAAGACTGGTGGTAGACACACCGGCTGCGCTGGAGCCGCAGAGCCTGCCGGACATCACTCGCAACGCCACCGCCATCCTGGTACCGGTGCTGCCCTCCGACATCGACATCCACGCCGCCGCCCAGTGTATTTCCGATCTGTTGCTGATCGCCAAGGTGCGGCGCGACGAGCATCGTATCGCGGTGATCGCCAATCGCGCGAAAAAAAACACGCTGATGTACAAGTCGCTGATGAAGTTTCTGGAGACCCTGCGCATCCCGGTGGTGACCACGCTGCGCGACTCGCAGAGCTACATCCGGGTCGCCGAGTCCGGCGCGGGCTTGTTCGAGATGAAGCCGACCCAGGTGCGCGAGGATCTGGAACAGTGGCTGCCGCTGGTGGGCTGGCTGGCGCAGCGTCGACCGATTCCGCTGCAGGCCGGCGCACCGGCCATGACTTCGTTGTTGCGATCCAGCGCGATCGCGCCGACCGCCGAAGCAACCCCGGGCGCGACGGCGCCGATGACTGCGCCGCTGCGCGGCTGAGCTTACTTGCGCTCCTTGTCCCAGCCGTGCCGGACCTTGTCGGTCCAGCTCTTGTAGTTGCTCCAGCTGTTCAGCGAGCGCGTAATCGCTGCATGCCGCGGATTTGCGGGCTGCGAGCGCTCCAGCCAGTTGCGCTGGGTGTCGCGCAACGGATTGCCAGCGCGAACCACCGAACCGGCACTTTCCCCCACCCATGCGCGGTGCGAGCCAGTTGCCATCAGCTCATCGTGTTTGCGCTCTGACATGATCGTGCTCTCCTGTTGGGGGCGCACGTTAATGATTCATGTTGCGAGCACGTGAGGAACTGCATCACAGCGATGAGTCGCCGTCGCAGTATTGCGACTGCCATCGCAATCGCACACGCTTTGCAGTGTGTGCAGCTCACACATCACTGCATTCTTCAGCGCAATTTAACCGGTCATTATCGGAAGTTGCGCACGTCGTGCAGACACGCGCACCAGAACAACTCACGCGACTGTCGAAGAATCTGACAGCAGCGCGGCGAACGCCGGCCTCAGCTCGCCGAGAAGGTCGTGAATTGCTGCGGGCACCAGGCTGCTGTAGACATCGAGCAGCACGATCGCATTGACGATCGCATCCTGGCGACTTGCAGCGCGCAGACGCTGCGCCATGCCGCGATTCACAGCGTGCATGCCGTGGTAAACGCTTTCGAGATCGCTCAGATCGAAGTCGGGCTTGCCGCCGTCGCGCGCGACGAAGTGCTGTGCGACCAGGTACATCGCCGCCACGCGATACGCCGTCTCCGCCTCATTCGAGAACGGCAGATGGAATCGCGCCATCGGCCGGAACACCGCCGTACGCGGACAGCCGCTCGACGCCATGATCAATCCCATGAGCGAAGCCAGCGCTTGCTGCGCCGACAGCGTCGCAACCACGGCGCGCTCTTCGCTTTCCACCGTCACCCGAACCTGGTCGTACGAAACCAGGTCGGTGAACCCGTCGATGACGCCCGCCAGATGCCGTGCCGCGGGACAGTGTTTCACCTGCGCCGCGTCCAGCGGACAGTCCTTGCACTGATTGAAGCCGAGCTCGGTCCAGGCCGGCGGCTCGGCATCCGGCAGCGAGAGCAGCTCGGCACTGTCGTGATCGAATTCGAGATCGAAAACCCGTTCGCGCGAGTCAGGCAGGGCGAAGCGGTACATCAGCCGCAGATTACTCATGCGAAGCCTGTGCTCGGTAGGAGTCTTGTCAGGAAACCAGGCGGTAGCAGGGCTTGTATTCGCCGGCCAGCTTCATGCGCCTGGCAGCGACGAAACCGGCCAGCAGCTCGTCCAGCAGCGTCATGATCTCGCGATCGCCGTGCAGCTCGAACGGGCCGTGCTCCTCGATGGCATGGATGCCCTGCTCCTTGACGTTGCCGGCAACGATCCCGGAGAACGCGCGGCGCAGGTTCGCCGCGAGCACGTGCGGCTCGAGCCCGCGCCGCAGCTCGAGCTTGGCCATCGCCTCATGGGTCGGCTCGAATGGCCGCTGGAAGTCCGGCTGGATCTTCAGCAGCCAGTTGAAGTTGTAGGCGTCGCTGCGGGTGCGACGGAACTCGCGCACCGAGTCGATGCCACGTGCGATCTCGCGCGCCGCCTGGGCCGGATCGGCGATCACGATCTTGTAGCGTTGCTGGGCCGCCGAGCCGAGCGTGGCGCCGATGAAGCGATCGATCTGCCCGAAATATTCGGCGGCCGAGGCCGGGCCGGTGAACACCACCGGCAGCGGCTGCTCGGCATTGGCCGGGTCGAGCAGGATGCCGAGCAGGTACAGGATCTCCTCGGCGGTGCCGGCGCCGCCCGGGAAGATGACGATCCCATGCGCGGTGCGCACGAAAGCCTCCAGGCGCTTCTCGATGTCCGGCATGATGACCAGCTGGTTGACGATGGGGTTGGGCGGCTCGGCGGCAATGATGCCGGGCTCGGTCATGCCGATGTAGCGGCCGTCGCGGATACGCTGCTTGGAATGGCCGATGGTCGCACCCTTCATCGGGCCCTTCATCGCCCCCGGACCGCATCCAGTGCAGACGCTCAGCGAGCGCAGGCCGAGCTCGTAGCCGACTTTCTTGGTGTAGTCGTACTCGGTCGAGCTGATCGAATGCCCGCCCCAGCACACCACCAGATCCGGCCGGCCCTTGTAATCGAGAATGCGCGCATTGCGCAGGATGTGGTAGACGGCGTTGCTGATCGCCACCGAATCGTTCATGTCGAAACGGTTGCTGCCCAGGATCGCATCGTGGATGTAGACGATGTCGCGCAGCACCGAAAACAGGTGTTCCTTGATACCGCGGATCATGCGCCCGTCGACGAACGCGCCGGGCGGAGCGTTGCGCACATCGAGCTTGATGCCCCAGGCCTGGCGGCCGAGCCGGATCTCGAAATCCTTGTAGCGCTCGAAGATGTCGCGGACGTCGTCGGTTTGCAATCCCGAGGTCAGGACCGCCAGGGCGCAACGACGAAACAGGCTGTAGACGTGGCCGTGACCGGCACTGAGCAGCTGTGCCACTTCACGCTGCGAGAGATTCTCCAGGCTGCCGAGCGGCGAGACGCGGGCATCGACCAGCGCATCCGGCTCGACCTGCGACAGGGAAACCGAGGCGGGCCCATCGTTGGCCGGTGCGCTCACGGCCGGATCTCGATCGGCGTATCCGGCGGTGTCATCAGCCAGATCTCGACCATGTCCGAGTTCGACACGGCGATGCAGCCTTCGGTCCAGTCCACGTTGGAGTAGTAGTCGCGCGGCTTCTTCGGGGTGTTCGGCTGGCCGTGAATCATGATGGCGCCGCCCGGGCGCTGGCCCAGCTGGCGGGCATGCTTGACGTCGGCCTCGTTCGGATACGACACCAGGATGGACAGGAAATATTCGCTGTTCGGATTGCGCCGGATCAGCTTGTACTTGCCCTCGGGGGTGCGGAAATCGCCTTCGAACTCCTTGTGTCCTTCAGGACGCAGGCCGAGCGCGACCTTGTACGAACGCAGCACCTCGCCCTTGCGCAGCAGCTCCAGCGTGCGCTGCGACTTGCGCACGACCACCGAATCCGCGAGCGGCAAGGCCGCTTCGATGCTGGAGCTGGCGATGGCGGAGGAGGACAACGGCCCTTCAGCCCGCGCCGATAGGCTCACGGCGGCGCAGAACAGAGCGAGTGCGGCCAGACCGGACGTCCTTCGATGACCGGGTCGCGGCAGATCTTGGCTGTAATGCATGGGTGGGCAGTATAACTTGGCTTATGTTCAAGGGCGGTAGCCGTGGCAGCGAAAAAACGGCTTCGATCCTGCGATCCGGCTCACGAAATGCCGCACGCGCCGCTCAGTCCACCGCTTCGATGCGCACTGAAGTGCATTCGCGCAATCCCGGGCCGGTTTCGCCGACCAGCCGGTAATGACGACCGGCGAAGACCTCGACCTCGAGCGAGTGCCGCGTGATGCTTTGTGTTTCCTGAATGCGACAGTCCACCAGCAGTTGGTGCGTGCCCGGCAACACGTCGACGGCGTTCTCGCTGAGATTGAGCGTGCGACCATCGACCTGCCGCAACAGCACGGACAGCGGCGAGCCGGCGTTGAAACGCAGATCGCCACTGATACGCGCGACTTCGTCGCGCGGCAGCTTGGCACCTTCGTAACTTTGCTGCGTCATGCAGCCGACGCACAGCAGGAGCGCCAGCACCGGAAAGAGTTGCCGTGTCTTCAAGTGGGAGATTCCGTCGTGTCGGTTGCACTGTCGATGCGTTGGACCGTGGGAATCACCAGCTTGGTTCCCGGCCTGAGCGCGCCCAGGTCCACATCCGGGTTGTACTGCCGCAGCAGCCAAATCGGAATGTTGTAGCGCTGCTGCGCCAGCACCCAGACGGATTCGCCGGATTTGATCACGTGCGTACCGTTGCCGGCGAGGCGGAACTCGGAGAAAAACTTCTCCTGCAGCTGCTTGTGATAGGCGACGCGCTTGGCCTCGAACTGGTCGGGCGTGATCTTCGCGAACGACAGCTTGAGCTTGCGGCCGATCACCACCGGGGTCGCCTTCGACATGCGGTTGAGCTGGCGTACCTGGGTGGCGCTGAGGCCGAGCCAGTCGGCGTAATGGCCGATGGTCTCGGCCGCCTGCACGAGGATGGTGCTGCCTGCATGCACCGAGTAGTCGCTGGGGTCGGCCGAGGCCGCGGCCTGCGCACCCGGCACCAATGTCGGGCCGAGTTCCTCGGCTTCCTTCTCCGACGCGGGCTCGGCTGCTTCGGCTACCGTCTCCGGCGCTGCCGTCGTGACGGCCGTATCGACCGGTACTTCCGCCTCCACCGGCGGCTCGGCACGGGCGGATGCCTGCAGCGCCAGCACCTGCCCTTCGTAGACGAAATTGCGGTTGCGGATGCTGTTCAGCTCCATCAGCTGATCCTCGGTCATGCCGTTCTTCGCCGCGATCACCGAAAGCGTATCGCCGCGTTTGACGATATAGCGGTGCTCCGTACCGACCACGCCGGTCGGAGCGACCGTCTTCGGCGGCGGGGTCTTCTCTGCCTGCGCCACGGCCACCGCCGGTGCAGCTGCCTTGGGCTGGGTGGGCAGCGTCAGCACCTGTCCGATCCGGATCCGATACGGACGCTTCAAGTCGTTGAGCTCGGCGAGCCGCGCCATGCCGACACCGTAGCGGCTGGCGATGACCGACAGCGTTTCACCGCTGCGCACACGATGTTTCGTGTCGGCCACCTGCGAATCGAAGCCGACGGAGAGACTGTTGAGCGCCGCACTCAGATCCACGGTCACGGGCACGCGGAACTCGAAGCCGCGTGGCACATGGCGCGAACCGCTCCATACCGACGGCAGCAGCGAGGGATTCAGCTTGCGCAGCACATCCCGATCGACGTCCAGCGCAGTGGCGATCTGGCTGGCCGGCACGAACTTGGGCATGACCACCACGCGGCTGCTGTCGACCGGGTTGCGCTTGATCGGGCCGAAGAACCTCTCCGGATGGGCGTCGATCTCCAGCGCGGCGAGGAAGGCCACGTAAAAATTGCGCGAGGCGAAACCGAACGTGCGGCTGCTGTAGCGGCGCACGATGGTGGTGATGTCGCTGGTGCCCATCTGCTCCTGGGCGCGGCGCATGCCGGCGGTGCCGTGGTTGTACGCCGTCAGCGCCAGCGGCCAGCTGCGCAGCACGATGTAGTTCTGCTCCAGGAATTTGGCGGCCGCCTCGGTGGAGCGGTACGGGTCCAGCCGCTCGTCGACTACGTTGTCGATGCGCAGAAAGCGCTGCCCGGTACCGCGCATGAACTGCCACATGCCCGCGGCGCCGACTTTTGAATAAGCATATGTATTGAACGACGACTCGACGTGCGGCAGCGCCGCGAGCTCACGCGGCAGGCCGAGCTTCTCGAACGTCGCCGCGATGTGATCGATGTAGGCACCGGAGCGCACCAGGCCCTCCAGGAACCGGTCCGACTGACCGAGCTGGAAGCGCACTTCCTCGGAAGCCTGCTCGAAACGCGAGCGACGCGTGCCCTTCGGCCAAAGATCGCGCACACGCTCTTCTTCCTTGCTCAAACCCTCGGCACCTTGCGCCAGACGGTCCAGGATGCGGCTGTATTTTTTCTTGGTGTCTTCGATCCGGCGCGAGCGTTCCCGCGGCGAGATGTCCGCCGGAAACTTCATCACCTGGTACACCACGCTCAGATCCACCGGGTCGTGGATCAGCCCGCCGTCAGTACCGACTTCGGTGTAGATGCGTCGCCAGAACGCGATGTCGGGTTCGAGCTCGGCCGGCCGGACGAAGGCCTCGCTGGCGCCGGCCGCCGGAATCGCGCTCCAGCACAGGACCCACAGGGGCAACAGGGACAACAGCAAGCGGGAAATCGATCGGAACATCGGCTGGCTCGACAGGTTGGCAGTAACTCGCGACCGCAAGACTATGTAATGCAGGCGGCCATCCTCAACTGTTTTCAACAGGACTTCCCGGAGTCGAGAACATTTACAGCTCACGTGCCGCGCGAACTTTGCACTGCTCGCCGATGCGCTCGCGCACGGCCGAAAACGCGACCGCGTTCTCACTCCTCGTCCAGATCTGGGCGATTCTGCCCCTTATGTTCGATAGGAGACTTGTCCGGCATCTCGCTTGCAACAGGAAGGCTGAGATATCCGTCGCGATTTTTTGAAGGAGTTCGTCATGCCCAGGGTCCTTACAGCACTGCTCGTACTGGCGGTGCTGGTGTGGAGCGCCGCCAATGCACCGGGATGGTCGTTGGGCTGGGGGCGCCAGGCAGTAGATGCGAGCGTTGCGACGGCGCCAGCGACCAAGCCCGCCCGGGATCCGATCGTGCTGGCCGCGCTCGACACTGCAGACGATCTCGACATCGCCGCATGGCTGGATCGCGCGCAGCGGGAGCTGGACGCACAGTGGTTGGCTTGGAATCACATCGACGCCATCCAGCCGGACACCTCGTTCGGGCCCGAAACCTACAGCCGCCACCGTTACGGCGGCGGCGCGTCGGGCGATGCGCTGCTGGCTCACGGTGTACCCGGCGCAGCGCCGTTCGCGGACTTCGGAAAATTCGGTCCTTCGATGGGCAGCTATCTCCCCGATTTCCGCGGCGGTTCCCGCGGCTCCTCCGGTCGCGGCGGCAAGAATCCCGGCTCGAATGGCACTGCCTCCCCCGGCGACCCGGGCGGCCCATCCAACGGCACGGACAATGGCAAGCCGCCGAAGACGCCGCCGACGGACAACGGCAATCCGGACAAGGATCCGCCAGGAGGCACCCATCCGCCGGGAACGAATCCGCCGGACACCGAGCAGCCCGGAATTCCTCCTGATAACCCCGGCCCCGGCAACCCGCCGACGGTCACGGTGCCGGAACCGGGCACGATCGGGCTGCTGGGCGTGGGATTGCTGGGACTGGCGCTGTCGCGGCGTCGCTCGCGCGCCGCTTAGCCAGCACGTCTACATCAGCGTTCCGTGAAGAAAAAGCCCCGCCACGCGGGGCTTTTTCTGGCCCTCGAAATTTCTCAGGCCTTTGACTCCTGGCCGCACTTCAATACCGGTACACCGCCGTGAGGCCGATCGTGCGCGGCCGCAAGGTCGTCGCCGTCAGCAGATGACGCGCCATCCCCATGGACAGCGCCCGTCCCTTGCCCAGGATGGGCTGCTCGTTGGTCAGATTGTTGATGAACAGCGAGACGTCCCAGCTGTTGAGGTTCGTGCCGATGCGCAGGTTCGCCTGCTGGATGGCCGGCCCCTGGAACAGGTTGCCATCGCCGGCGTAGGACGCGCTCTGGGGATGCCAGGCGTCACCCTTGCGCTCACGTCCCTGCCACGAGTAATCCAGCCGCGCATACGACGGTAGCTCCAGCACGTCGAACGAGTACTGAGCCGCGCCGCTGACCATCACGCTCGAACCGAGCAACGATGCGCCATTGCGCGTCCACAGCCGCTGCCTGCCCTCGCTGTCGTACATCGGGTTGCCGTTCACATCCTTGACCGGCAGCGTCTGCGTCGCATGCACGTCGCCATACGAGCCGTTGAACGACAGCACCAGGTTGTCCAGCGCCTGCCATTGAACCGCCAGATCCACGCCCTGGCTGGTCGCCTTGCCCAGATTGGTGGTGAACGACAGGATGCACTGCAGGTTGACGTTGCGGATGATGTCGTTCCAGTCGACCTTGTAGACGCTGGCATCCACGGTCAGCCGGCCGCCGTCGGTGGTGAACTTCGAACCCAGCTCGTAGCTCCACACGGTATCCGGACCGTACGACTTGGGCATGGTCTGCGCAGTGAGGCCGATGTCCGCCAGGTCACCGCCGCACGCCGCGTTCAGCACCGGCGCATTGACGCCACCGTTGCGAAAGCCCTTGGTGGCGCTCGCGTAGGTCAGCGTGTTTTCCGTCTTCCATGACAGCATGTACTTCGGCGTCACGGAGGTGTTGCTCGAATGACCCGCGTCGACACGCGGCGAGGGCGCACCGTTGATGGGACCGGCCACCGCGTTGGACCAATCCGTGCTCATGTCCGACCAGCGCAGGCCGACGGTCGCGATCAGGCGGTCGGTGATGTGGTAGTCGACCTGGCCGAACAGCGCCGTCTGCTTGTCGGTGAGCTCGGTGGTGCCGTAGTACGGATAACGTCCTTCATACAGCGGAATGCCGAGAATGGCCGCGACGCAGTCCGGCATGCCCGGGGTCGGATTGGCGGGATCGGGGGAACAGGCGCCGCCCAGCCAGGGCTGGAAGATGTAGCCCAGGTGCGGATTGTTGACCCGCAGCGTCATGTCGAGATCGTTCTTGGAGTAGAACGCGCCCACCACCCATTGCAGGGGCGAATCGTCGTTCGTGGATTGCAGCCGCAATTCCTGGGTGAAGTACTTGTTGTTCTGCGGCGCATAGCCGGGAGCGGTCCAGGACGGATCGTCCGGAAACAGCATGCTGCCGCCGGTCCAGTTGCCGAAATCGAGGAAGCCGTAGTCGGTGGTGGCCTCCTCGCTGCGCTTGTAGTACGAGCTGTTGGAGATCAGCTCCATGTTCGCGAACTGGTAGTCGATCCTGAGCGCCGGCAGCGTCAGTTTCTGGTCGGCCCACTGACGCACCGTGTGGCCGTTGACGTAGTCGTGCCTGGACACGTTGCCCAGCGGCTGCTGGAAGGCTGCCGGATCGTCCGAAGGCAGGAAGAAAGCGCTGGTGTCGTTGAACTTGATGCGCTGGAAGAACACCGACGGCGTGATCACCAGGTTCTCGATCGGCGACCAGCCGAACGCGAGCCGCGCCGACATGCTGTTGGTGCGGTTCGCGTTCTCGTCCACGACCTCGTGGGTGTACCAGTTGGCGCGGTCGACGTAGCCGCCGTCCTGGCGGGTCCAGATGCTCGCGCGGAAACCGAGCTTGCCGTCCACCAGCGGCCCGCCACCGGCAATACCGGCCTCGTAGCTCGGCGCTCCGTACTGAGTGAAACCCAGCTCGCTGCGCGCATACGCGGAATACTTCGTCAGACTCGGCTCCGGCGTGATGAAACGGATCGCGCCGCCCTCGGAGCCCGAGCCGAACAGCGTGCCCTGCGGGCCACGCAGCACCTCGACGCG
>DATMEZ010000118.1:0-26742 GCA_035556415.1 Povalibacter sp. | reverse complement strand
CGGCGATATCCAGGCGCTGATCGATCGCTTCAACGCCGTCAGTGACCGCTTCGCCGATCCGGAGCTGGGCGAGGACGAGATGAACAAGCTCCTGGAGGAACAGGCCAAGCTCCAGGATGCGATCGACGCCAAGGGCGGCTGGGAGCTGGAACGCAAGCTCGAAGTTGCTGCGGATGCGCTGCGACTGCCGTCCTGGGACGCGGATGTCACCAAGATTTCCGGCGGCGAGCGCCGCCGCGTTGCGCTGTGCCGGCTGCTGCTGTCGCAGCCGGACATGCTGCTGCTGGACGAGCCCACCAACCATCTCGACGCCGAATCGGTGTCGTGGCTGGAGCGCTTCCTGGAAAACTATCCAGGCACGGTGATCGCCGTGACCCACGATCGCTACTTCCTCGACAACGTCGCCGGCTGGATCCTCGAACTGGACCGCGGCCACGGTATTCCATGGCAGGGCAACTACTCTTCCTGGCTCGACCAGAAGGAGAAGCGGCTGGCCACCGAAGAGAAGCAGCAGGAAGCCCTGCGCAAAACGTTGGAACGCGAGCTCGAGTGGGTGCGCGCCAACCCGAAAGCCCGTCAGGCAAAGAGCAAGGCGCGTCTGCAGCGCTATGAAGAGCTGGCGTCGCAGGAATTCCAGAAGCGCAACGAGACCAACGAAATCTACATTCCGCCCGGCCCGCGCCTGGGCGACGTGGTGATCGAAGCGAACAACCTGAAGAAGGGCTTCGGCGATCGGCTGTTGTTCGACAACCTGAACTTCAATCTGCCGGCCGGCGGCATCGTCGGCGTCATCGGCGCCAACGGCGCCGGCAAGACCACGCTGTTCCGCATGATCACCGGCCAGGAAAAACCCGATGCGGGCGAGATCCGCGTCGGTCCGTCGGTGCAGCTGGCCTATGTCGATCAATCGCGCCAGTCGCTGGATGACAGCAAGACCGTGTGGCAGGAAATCTCCGGCGGCCTGGACATGATCACGGTGGGCACATACGAGACCGCATCGCGCGGGTATGTCGGCCGCTTCAATTTCCGCGGTGCGCAGCAACAGCAACTGATCGGCGAGTTGTCGGGCGGCGAGCGCAACCGCGTGCATCTGGCCAAAGTGCTGAAGTCCGGCGGCAACGTGCTGATGCTCGACGAGCCCACCAACGACCTGGACGTCGAGACACTGCGTGCACTCGAAGAAGCGCTGCTGAGCTTCCCGGGCTGCGCCATCGTGATCTCGCACGATCGCTGGTTCCTGGATCGCATCGCCACCCACATCCTCGCCTTCGAAGGCAACAGCGAGGTGGTCTGGTTCGAAGGCAACTACGCCGAGTACGTCGCGGACTTCAAACGCCGCAAGGGCGACGAAGCCGATACGCCGCATCGCATCCGTTACAAGAAGCTCGAAGCCTGAGCACCGCACACCGGGGCGTCTGCTTCACGTGTCGCGTGAGGCAGACGCAGTCCGGCCCGCCGGGTTGATGTTCCTCATGGTTCTGGCATCGATTGGCGAGCGTGGAACGACACTGCGTAGTTCGTCGCACCGCTCTTGGCGGCCTTACGTCATTCGGGCAGTTCCGCACAGCGAACATTGCGCGATTTACCGTCCTGGCGCTGCGCGACGGGTCTTCGACTAAACTGGCGGCTCAATGAACTCCGACGCCGTCGCCCTGGTCATTGCTATCTTCGGCATCTTGCTGCTGGCGCTCTCTTGCCAGCGGCTGTTCCGTGCTCGTTTCCTCGCAGCCGGCGGCAGCGCGCTGACCGGCCTGGTGTTGCTAGCTGTCGCTGCACTCACCTTCATCGTTTCGCTGAACTTGCACACCTACGCGCGCCTGACTCATGAGGCGCCGGTGGCTGAGATCGTGTTCGAGGCACGTGCGCCGCAGCGCTACCGCGCGACCCTCACCGGTGTTCCGAGCGGCGACATGCAGATTTTCATGCTGGCCGGCGATGAGTGGCAGCTGGATGCCCGCGTGCTGAAATGGAAGAGCTGGGCCAACCTGTTCGGACTCGACGCGCAATACCGGCTCGAGCGCGTCAGCGGTCGCTATCGCGACATCGAGCAGGAGCGCAATGACGAACGTACCGTGTACTCATTGAGCGAGAATCCGGGCGTTGATCTGTGGAAGCTCTCGACGCAGTACCCGCGTTGGCTGCCGTTCGTCGATGCTGTCTATGGCAGTGCCACTTACCTGCCGATGGCCGACGGCGCGCGTTACCAGATCTCGATCACGCAGTCAGGCCTGATCGCGCGGCCGCTCAATGCGGCCGCGGAGACCGTCGCCAAAGAATGGCAGTAACGTCGCGCAGTATCACGCCGAAGCGTGATGCGAGCCGACAGAATTAGCCGACCCACACCCGCGCATTCCTGAAGATGCGCATCCACGGGCTGTCCTCACCCCATCCGTCCGGATGCCAGGAATTCTGCACGGTGCGATAGACGCGCTCGGGATGCGGCATCAGCAAAGTCACGCGGCCGTCGGCGTTGGTGATGCCGGTGACGCCCTGGGGCGAGCCGTTGGGATTCGCGGGATAGCGCTCGGTGGCGCGCCCGCGGTTGTCGACGAAGCGCAGCGACAGCAACTGCTGGTCACCACACGCGGCCAGATCGCCAGGATTGGCGAACTCCGCCAGCCCCTCGCCGTGCGCAACCGCGATCGGCATGCGCGAGCCTTCCATGCCGGCGAAGAACAGCGACGGCGACTTCATTACTTCCACCAGGCTCAGTCGGCCTTCGAACTGCTCGGATCGATTGCGCACGAAGCGCGGCCAGTGCTGCGTGCCCGGAATCAGCGTGCTCAGCGCGGACATCATTTGGCAGCCATTGCACACGCCCAGCGAGAACGTATCCGGCCGAGCGAAGAACGCGGTGAACTCTTCACGCAGACGTGAATGGAACAGGATCGATTTCGCCCAGCCCTCGCCCGCGCCGAGCACGTCGCCGTAAGAGAAGCCACCGCAGATCACCAAGCCGCGATAGTCCGCCAGGCGCGCGCGTCCGGCGACCAGATCGGTCATGTGGATGTCGTAGGGATCGAAGCCGGCGCGATGGAAGGCCGCTGCCATTTCCACATGACTGTTGACGCCCTGCTCGCGCAGGATGGCGACCGTGGGTCGCGCACCCTTCGCGATGTACGGCGCCGCGATGTCGGCCTGCGGCTCGAACGTCAGCTTCACGTTGAGTCCGGGGTCTTCCGAGTCTGTCGCGGCTTCGTACTGCTCGCGGGCGCACTGCGGATTGTCGCGCAGCTCCATCATGCGATAGCTGGTTTGCGACCAGGCGCGGCGCAGCTCGGTGCGCGATTCGTTCAGCACCGGAGTGCCGCCCGCAAGGATCCTTACCCGATCCTCCGTCGAGACGCTGCCGATGGGTCGATGCGCCAGACCGTGGCGATCGAGAATCTCTTTCACTGCCGCAACTTCGGCGCTGGGAACTTGCAGCACCGCGCCCAGCTCTTCGCTGAACAGGCGGGCCGCCGCTTCAGCGACGGTGCCGCTGATCTCGACGTCCGCACCGCAGCGGCCGGCAAACGCCATCTCGGCGAGCGTCACGAACAATCCGCCGTCAGAGCGATCGTGATAGGCAACGATGAGGCCGCGCGAACGCAGTTCGACGATCGCAGCGAAGAAGCGTCCCAACAGCTGTGGATCTTCGCAGTCGGGCGCGTCGGAACCGAGTTTGCCGTAAACCTGCGCGACGCAGGAACCGCCGAGGCGATCGCGTCCATTTCCCAGGTCGATCAACCACAGCAGCGAAGGACCGACATCGGTGCGCAGCTGCGGCGTAAGGGTCTTGCGCGCATCCTGCACCGGCGCGAAAGCCGAAATGATCAGCGACAGCGGCGACACCATCTTGCGTGCCTGCCCTGCGTCCTGCCAGCTGGTCTTCATCGACAGCGAGTCCTTGCCGACCGGAATCGTGATGCCCAGCGCCGGACAGAACTCTTCGCCGACAGCCTTCACGGTCGCATACAGATCCGCGTCTTCACCGGGCTCGCCGCACGCGGCCATCCAGTTGGCGGACAGGCGCACGTCGGAGATCTTGGCGATATCCGCGGCAACGATGTTGGTGATCGCCTCCGCTACCGCCATGCGTCCGGACGCCGGCGCATTCAACAACGCCAGCGGCGTGCGCTCACCCATCGCCATCGCTTCACCGGCGCTCGATGAGTAATCGCTGAGCGTCACCGCCACGTCGCTCACCGGCACCTGCCACGGACCGACCAGCGGATCGCGGCTGATGAGCCCGCCCACGGTGCGGTCGCCAATGGTGATGAGGAATGTCTTGTCGGCGATCGCCGGGAACTGCAGCAGCCGATAGGCGGCATCGCGCACGTCGATCTCAGTGGCATCGAAGTCGTCCGAGATCGGCTCCAGGCGGCTCACGTCGCGCGTCATGCGCGGCGGTTTGCCCAGGATCACGTTCAACGGCACGTCAACAGGCGGCGACTTGAGCAGCGGATCCTCGACCTTGAGCCAGCCGTCGTCGGTAATGTCGCCGACGACCGCATAAGGACAACGCTCACGCTTGCACAGCTCGGCGAAGCGCTGCAGCTGGTCCTGCGCGATGATGAGCACATAGCGCTCCTGCGCCTCGTTGCACCAGATCTCCAGCGGCGACATGCCCGGCTCATCGGACGGCACCTGGCGCAGGTCGATGCGTCCGCCGCGATCGCTGTGCGCGATCGATTCGGGAATCGCATTCGACAGACCGCCCGCGCCCACGTCGTGGATCAACAGGATCGGGTTGGCCTCACCCAGCGCCCAGCACTGATCGATGACTTCCTGCGCGCGGCGCTGGATTTCCGGGTTGCCACGCTGCACGGACGCGAAGTCGAGGTCCTCTGCACTGGCGCCGCTGCCGACCGAGGACGCCGCACCGCCGCCCAGTCCGATCAACATCGACGGACCGCCCAGCACGACGATCTTCGCGCCCGGCGGAACGTCGGATTTCTCGACGTGCATGCGGCGGACGTTGCCGACGCCACCGGCAATCATGATGGGCTTGTGATAGCCGCGCAGCGTGGCGCGCGAATCGGATTTCGTCTGCGTCTCGAAGGTGCGGAAGTAGCCGAGAATATTCGGACGGCCGAACTCGTTGTTGAACGCCGCCGCGCCGATCGGCCCTTCGAGCATGATGTCGAGCGCCGATACGATGCGCGCCGGACGGCCGTAATCCTGTTCCCAGGGCTGCTCGAAACCGGGAATGCGCAAATTGGATACCGAGAATCCCGCCAGCCCCGCCTTCGGCTTGCCGCCACGGCCGGTCGCCCCTTCGTCGCGGATCTCGCCGCCCGAGCCGGTGGCCGCGCCCGGAAACGGCGAAATCGCCGTCGGGTGGTTGTGGGTCTCCACCTTCATCAGGATGTCGATCGGCTCGGCGTTGAACTCGTACTGGTGCGAGTCGACATTGGCGAACCAACGCTTGCCTGTCGCCCCTTCGATGACAGCCGCGTTGTCGCGGTACGCCGAGAGCACTCCTTGGCGATTACGCTCGTGCGTGTTGCGGATCATCGCGAACAGGGACTTCGGCTGGCGCTCGCCGTCGATGACCCAGTCGGCGTTGAAGATCTTGTGGCGGCAGTGCTCGGAATTGGCCTGCGCGAACATCATCAGTTCCACGTCGGTCGGATCGCGTCCCAGCTTGCCGAAGCTCGCCGCCAGGTAGTCGATCTCGTCGTCCGACAGCGCCAGCCCCAAGGTCCGGTTCGCCTGTTCCAGCGCCTGGCGGCCGCCGGCTTGCAGCGGCACCGTGTTCAGCGGCCGCGGTGATTCATGTACGAACAGCTGCGCCGCGTCCTCGAACGAGAAGACGGCCGACTCGGTCATCCGGTCGTGCAGCAATGGTGCGATCGATTCGAGTTCCTCGCGCGACAACGGCTTGCTCGATTGCACGCGAAAGGCGACGCCGCGTTCGATCCGCTCGATCGCATCGAGGCCGCAGACATGCGCGATGTCGGTGGATTTGCTCGACCAGGGAGAAATCGTGCCGGCCCGCGGCGTCACGACGATCAGTGCGCCGCCCTGCGCCACACTGGCATCGTGGCGCGGACCGTAGGTGAGCAGCGCCTCGACGACCTGCCGCTCTTGCCCCGACAGCTCGCGCCGAATCTGCACGAAGTGGACGAAATGCGAGGTCAGGGATTCGACAGCGGAGCACCGCGCCCGGACGGCCGCAAGGTATTTGCTGATTCGGAAATCGGAGAGTGCGGGAGCGCCGGTCAGTGTCAGCATCGTGGCCATGGAAGCCCGCTTAAGGCGGCGGGTCACGCGCGGAAATTACGGGCGCGAATGATACCGGAAAGACGCCCTCGACACCTCATCCGGGAGCCGCTGCGAACCCGTCGGACGGCGGACCGGACGGACGCGCCGCGGGTGCGCGCTATTTCTTCTCCGGCGTGTACATGGGCATGGGAAAAGCCGTGACGTTGGAACCGCCTTCCAGCGTGCTGATCTTGCTCACGCCCTGCTTGCGCACCTCGTCGATCCGCAGCACCGAGTGCATCGGCAGGTAGGTGCGCTTGACGCCCTCGAACTCCGCCTTGATGCGCTCCTCGGACGGGTCCACCACCACCGCCGAGCGCTCGCCGAACACCAGTTCCTCCACCTCGATGAAACCGAACATCGAGCCGTGGCTGACCTTGCGGGCATAGATCTCGTAGACCTTGCCCTGATTCGCGAAAACGACCTTGAAAATGTGACTCGCTGCCATATTGGAGAGTGCGCGGGTTGGTAGTCTGGCGAAGCATATTACATAGAGCGGGCGTTGCGGCTTACCCTTGCGTGGATTGCCCGAGCGAGCCTTCAGGAACCTCCCGACCAATGGCACTGAAACTCAGAGTCATCAGCGACCATTACAAGGCGCTCGGCAAGCGCAGCTCGCAGCTTTTCGGCGTCACCGGCGGCCGCATCGGCCGTGCCCAGGACAACGACTGGATCCTGCCCGATCCGGATCGCTACGTCTCCAGCCATCACGCCAGGGTCAGCTTCCGCAGCGGCAGCTGGATCCTGGAAGACACCAGCACCAACGGCATCTTCATCAACGGCTCCGACACGCCCGCCTCGGTGGAAGGTCCGTACGTGCTCAAGGACGGCGATCGGCTGCGCCTGGGCGACTACGAGGTCCTGGTCAGCATCGACGAGCGCAACGATTTCCCGCCCGATGCCAGTGGCCAGCTGCCTGCACCGGTGCGCGTGCGCCAAGGCAAGGTGCCGGTGCTGCACGAAGACCTGGGCGAAGAGCTGGACATCACCGACCTGCTGGGCGATTCGCTGGTGCTGAACGATGCGCCCGCCAGCATCACCAGCGATCCATTTCCGCTGAGCGACCCGGACAGCGATGCAACGCGCAAGCCTGCTCTGCGACCCGTCTCGAAGCCGGTCGTGGCAGTCAATCCGGGCAGCTTCGGTTCACTGCTCGACGGCCTTGCCGACCATGACCAACGCGCGGCGACGCACTCGAAGAAATCCGACGAGTGGCAGATGCAGACGCGTCCCTACGATCGCAAGACCATGGCGGCGTTGACACCCGCTGCGCTCTCGACCAAAGCACCGCCCGCGAAAGCTGCGGCGTCTGCGACTGCGCGCGGCGAAGCGGAGCCGCGCCGGCTGACGATTCACAGCCACAGCGATCACGGTAGCGGCATGGAGGCCTTCTGCCGCGGAGCCGGCATCGATCCTTCCAGCCTGCCCGCCGATACGCAGGCGGCCCTGCTCACGCTGGCCGGCCAGATCGTGCGCGAGTCGGTGCTCGGACTGATGGAAACGCTCAAGGGCCGCTCCGACCTGAAGAGCAAACTGCGCCTGAGCCAGACCACCATCCAGCCGGGCGAGAACAATCCACTCAAATTCTCGGCCAGCGTCGATGAAGCGGTGCAGAAGCTGCTCGATCCGCACGGCAGCCGCTATCTCGGTCCGATCGAGGCGATTCGCGATTCCTTCTCCGACGTGCGAGCGCATCAGTCAGCGCTGGTGGCTGCGATGCAGGCCGGCATGGATGCGTTCATGAATCGCATCGAGCCGGGCGAGCTGCAGGAACGCTTCGACCGCGGTCTGAAACGCGGGCCGCTGCTGGGCGCGACGAACAAGATGAAGTACTGGGATCTATACGCCGAGTTCTACCAGGCGCTGAATCAACGCAACGAGCAGGGCCTGCCCTCGATCTTTGCGGAAGAGATGGCGCGCACGTACGCGGAAAAATCGGCCCAGAAGAAGAAATAAGGCCGTCACCGGCGAGCATCTGGCCGACGCCAATTCAAAGTGGACTCCCGCCTGCGCGGGAGTGACGAGTCACCCTACTTCGCCGCCGCTTCACGCTGCGCCGGTGGCCCGGCATCGGCGGCGACCCAATCCAGAATGTCCATGTAGCTACGGATGTTCTCGACGAAGCGCACCGGCTCCCAGCCACGCGCGTAGCCACGCTTCACCTGTGTGTACCACTTGGTTTGCGTCAGCAGCGGCAGATGCTCGCGCACGTCGTCCCATGAATCGGGATTCTTGCCGTGCATCTGCGTGAGGATGCGCGCGTCCTCGAGGTGCCCCAGACCCACGTTGTAAGCCGCCAGCGTCATCCAGGTGCGATCGGGTTCGAGAATGCGGCTCGGAATCTGATTGCGCACCCGCAGGAAATACTGCGCACCGCCGAAGATGCTGTCGCGCGGATCGAGCCGATCCGCAATGTTCAGGCCGCGGGCGGTTTCTTCGGTCAGCATCATCAGACCGCGCACGCCGGTCGGCGAAGTCGCTGTCGGCACCCAGTGCGACTCCTGATAGCCGATGGCAGCCAGCAATCGCCAGTCCACCCCGACCTGGCTCGCCGCCTCCTTGAACCAGTGCCGGTACTGCGGCAGCCGCTCCTGGATGTCATCGATGAAGACGCGGGCCTGGATGTAGTCGAAGCGGTCGACGTCGCCGTAGTACGTATCCAGGATCGAGGCGAGCCGGCCTTCGGCCTTCAGTGAGGCGTAGAACGCCGTGACTCGCCGCAGCAAACTCGGATCGCGGGCATCCACCGCCCAGGCCAGCGCCTTGCCGGCCGAAATGTCGAAAGCGATGCGGATGTCGGGGTGAAAGGCGCGACCGATGGCGAACTCGTTGGAATCGGCCACGGTGTAGTCGAACTCGCGCCGCGACAGGCGGTACAGCAGCTCCTCGGTTTCCGCCGACGGGTTCTCGACCCAGGACAGGTTCGGCACCGCCAGCCGCGCCTGCTCCAGCGTTGCTGCATGTGCGCTGCCTGTCACGACCTCGATGTGGGAATTCACGGCCTGCGCGAGATTGCGCGCCCGCACGCTGCCCTGACGGAAAATCAGGTGCTCGCGCACCTGCTGGTACGGCGGCCCGAAACTCGTCTGCGATGGCAGCTTCATGCCGCGGGTCAGGCCAGCGGCGGCGATATGGGCACGATGCGACTCCAGCTCGCGCATCACGTCGCCCACGTTCGGCACGGAATAAATGAACAGCCGGACGCCCAGTTCGGCGGCAAAGCGGCTGGCCAGCTCGAATTCGGGCCCTTGCGGGCCGGAGGCGCCCAGGTAATAGGCGCTCGGCAGGTTGCGCGTCACCACCCGCAGCTCGCCCGCCCGCATGATCTGCTCCAGCACCGTCGGCGGTTGCGAGCAGGTTCCCAGCAGCAGCGTGGCAATGATCGCCAGGGCGGCCTTCAAGCGCGCCCTCCGGCGTCGGGGGATGAATGGCCGGTGGCCCAGGCGGATGCGAAAGTCATGGCCGACAAGCCTACAGTCTTCGATGGCAGCTGGTATAGAATGCGCGCCGCTCGCGCGGAGAGGTGGCAGAGTGGTCGAATGTACCTGACTCGAAATCAGGCGATGCCGCAAGGCATCCGTGGGTTCGAATCCCACCCTCTCCGCCACTTCCTTCAAGCGAAAACCCGGCCCAGCGCCGGGTTTTTCGTTTACGGGCGCCACAAAGCCCGAACCGAACCCCGGCCCGACCGGTCCAATCCGGCGAGCTTTACAGGCTGAGGGCCCGGCACCACACTGGCTGCCACCGATGAGTTCTTTCCTTATGAAACGATTCGCAATATTGCTCACCAGCGCGCTGCTTTGCGTCGGCGGCGGCGCCAACGCGCAGAACAGCGTGAGCAACACGGCGGACGACCTGCCCGACATCGGCAGCCCCGCCCAGGCGATGTTGACGCAGCAGGACGAGTACCAGATCGGCCGCATGATGGTGCGTGGCCTGCGCGACCAGGACCAGATCCTGGACGACCCTGAGACCAGCGAGTACCTGCAGTCGCTGGGCTCGCGCCTGGCGAGCCAGGCCCACGAAGGCAGCCAGCGGTTCAGTTTCTTCACGGTCAGGGATTCCGCCATCAACGCTTTCGCGCTGCCCGGCGGCTTCATCGGCGTGAACGCCGGGCTGGTGCTCGAAACCAAGGATGAAAGCGAGCTGGCCGGCGTGGTGGCGCACGAAATCGCGCACGTCACTCAACGGCACATCGCGCGCAGCATCGCAGCGCAGAGCCGCTCCAGCCTGGTTTCCACCGCGGCGATGTTGGCAGCGATCCTGCTGGGCGCAGCCGCCGGCGGCGGCGATGGCGCGATGGCGGGCGTCGCGGCGGCACAGTCGCTGGCGATCCAGCAGCAGATCAGCTTCACCCGCGCCAACGAAACCGAGGCCGATCGCGTCGGCTTGGGGATCCTGGCGCGCTCCGGCTTCGATCCCGAAGGCATGCCGGCGTTCTTCGAGACCATGAGCCGCCTGGCGGGCAGCAGCGAGTTGAACATTCCGGAAATGCTGCGCACCCACCCGGTGACCAGCACGCGTATTGCGGAAACGAAGGAGCGTGCGATGCAGCTCGACGTCAAGCCGACGCCCGACAGCATCAGCTATGCGCTGACGCGCGAACGACTGCGTGTGCTGTCGACGCCGGCCGGCAGAGATCCGCGTGAATACTACTCAGCCGTCATCAAGAACGAGCCTGACGCCAGCTCGGCCCAGGTCTACGGTCAGGCCCTGGCCATGATGATGTCGGGACATGCCGACAAGGCGGTCCCGGTGTTCCAGAAGCTGCGCGACGCCGATCCGAGCGTCATGCAATACCACACGGCGCTCGGGCAGGCGCAGTTGCGGGCCGGCCAGGGCAAGGCGTCGCTGGCGACACTGCAGCGCGCACGGGAACTGTTCCCTCGAAACGTGGCGGTCACCATTCGCTACGCCGAATCGCTGATGCAGCTGGGCGACCCGAAGCGGGCGCACGAAATCCTGCTGGACCTGTTCAACGTGGTGCCGCCGACCCCCGAGCAGGCGCGACTGACGGCGCTGGCCGCCAATGCAGCGGGTGACGTGGCGGATTCCTATTACTACATGTCGGAATATCACCTGATGAGCGGCGACCTGCCGCTGGCGATCAATCAACTGCAGCTGGCGCTGGCGGTGCCGAAGATCACCTCGGTGCAACGCGCCCGCTTCCAGGCGCGCCTGGAAGAAGTACAACAAGCCATGCCCAAGCGTGGCGCACGTCGGGCGTCTACAGGATCGCAACGGCTGCAAATCGCGAATTGATACAATACGGCGCGTTTTCACCCGCAGCGGGTGCAAGCCGTTCCAATTACCTCAAGGGATTTCTTCGCGCATGTCTACCACGAAAGGTGGCGCGCTGGCGTTAGCGCGCGCAATTGCAATCGTCACTGTCCTTCTGGTCAGCGCCGGCTGCGCCAGCACGCCGGGCCGCACCCACACCGACGATCCGCTGGAAGGGATGAATCGCGGCATCTACAAGTTCAACGACACGCTCGATCGCGCCGCGCTCAAGCCGGTGGCGAAGGGTTATCGCAAGATCACGCCGCGCTGGGTCCGTGGCGGCATCGGCAATTTCTTCGCGAACCTCTCCTACCCCACCACCATCGTCAACCAGTTCCTGCAGGGCAAGGCGCGGCTGGGCCTGCGCGACACCGGCCGGTTCCTGGTCAATTCGACGATCGGCGTGGCGGGTCTGCTCGACGTGGCCACGCCGCTTGGCCTGACGGCCAACGACGAGGACTTTGGCCAGACCCTGGCGATGTGGGGCGTGGGTTCAGGTCCGTACCTCACACTGCCCTTCTTCGGCCCCTCCTCGCTGCGCGACGCGCCGTCGAAAGTGTTCGACTATTTCCTCGGGCCGCTGGTGTACATCGACATTCCCTGGGAAACCGAAGCGGGCATACGAGCACTGAACCTCGTGCACGATCGCTCCGAGCTGCTGCCGCTCGATGCGACCTTGCAGAGTGCCTTCGATCCTTATGGCTTCATCCGCGAGGCCTGGGTGCAGCAGCGCGAGTTCGCCATCTACGACGGCAATCCGCCGCCGGAGACGCTGGAAGACGTGCTGGGAGAGGACGAGGACGAAGCGCCCGCCGACGGGAGCGGCGAGGCCAACCCTTAAGCCGTGACGTTGCCGGCCGGCTGCGCAGCTCCGGCCGCATCCGGTGCGGCTGTCGCGCCGTTCTGAGTGAGCAGATCGTCCACTTCGCTGATGCGCGCCAGCGCCATGATCTGCTCGGGCACGTTGCCGAAGTGAACCTGCTGGCCGGACTTGCGCGCCAGCCGCAGCCATTCCAGCAACAACGCCAGGCCGGCGCTGTCGCTTTCGGTGACGGCCCCGAAATCCGCCTCGATGCGCGGCAGGCCCTGAAAGCGTTCCTTGCCCTGCGACAGGATGTGAGTGACCGTCGCGGCATCGAGCACGCCGCTGATCTTGAAGCGCCCGCCGCCGAGCGCTTCGAGCTGCGCCTTGTCCGAGCTTGTCTTGCTCACGACTGCTTGGCAGTGGGCTTGGCCACGGTACCGCTGGCGACCTGCGCTTCCAGCCGCTTGATCACCGCTTCCAGCCCCTTCTGCTGGATCTCGGCACCGAAGTCGGTGCGATACGACTTCACGTACGAGACGCCTTCGATCTGCACGTCGTACGCCTTCCAGCCGTCTGCGGTCTTGCGCAGCGCGTAGTTCACCGGCACACGTGAGCCGTTGTCACGGCGCACTTCGCTGCGCACGGTGGCGGTGGTGTCCTGCGGATTGCCCTGGAACGGCAGGATCTTCAGCCGGTCGGGCGTGAATTCCAGCAGCGCCTGGCCGTAGTTCTGCAGCAGCGACTGGTAGAACGCATCGACGAAACGCTTGCGCTGCTCGGGCGTGGCCGTGCGCCAATGCTTCGCCAGCACCAGCTGCGCGGCGTAGGTGGTATCGAAGTACGGCAGCATGGTCTTGTCGACCAGCTCGCGCACGCCTGCTGGATTCTTCTGGTACTCCGCGCGATGCGCGTCCAGGTCCTTCAGCGTGTCCTGGGCCACTTTCGTGACGAGCTCGTACGGGCCGAGCTGCGCAGCGTTGCCGGCTGCAGCATTGTCGGCCGCAAACGCGGCACCGCCGGAACTCAACAGGAACGCCGTCACGACGCCTGCGCACAGAATGGTTCGACGCTTCATCAGTTACTCCTTCGGCTTGTCCGATTCCGGCCCGTCCGATTCCGCTTTGCTGGCCTCGCTGCCCTTGTTGCCGAAGCCCGCGGCCAGCTGATTGATCAGGTTCTCCAGCACCAGCGCATCCTGCACGAACTCGATGCGGTCGCCGTTCTTCAGGTATTCCTCGCCGCCGCCGGCGGTGATGCCGACGTACTGCCCACCCAGCAGCCCCGCCGTCATGATGCTGGCGTCGCTGTCCGTCGGGATACGGTCGTAGGCAGCATTGATCTTCATGCGCACCACCGCCTTGTAGACGGACTGGTCGAACACGATCGACTGCACCCGCCCGATGGTGACGCCGGCCATCGAGACCGCTGCGCCCTGCTTGAGACTGCCGATGTTCTCGAAGCGCGCCTCGACCTCGTAACTCTTGCCGTTGACGGAAAGTTCGCGGTTGGTGATCTGGGTCACCAGAAAGAACAGCGCCGCGAATCCCAGCAGCGCAAACAGACCCGTGGACATTTCTGTGGTGCGTGTTGAACGCATGGTCAAACCTCGGAGAACGTTCTCATCTGAGCATCACGACCGTGAGCATGTAATTCAGGATCAGGACCATCACGGCCGAGATCACCACCGTGCGCGTGGTCGCACGGCCGACGCCCTCGGCGGTCGGAATGGCCGTATAGCCTTCGTAGACCGCGATCAGGCTGCAGGCCACGCCATAGACGCAGCCCTTGATCAAACCATCGGTGACGTCATCGACTCCCACCGCTGCGCGCATTTGCGACCAGAATGCAGCCGCATCCACGCCCAGCTGCTGCACGGCAACCAGCTGCACGCCGTACAGCGCGATGGCGATGAAGATCATTGCCAGCAACGGCAACGCAATGAGCCCGCCGAGAAAGCGCGGCACGGCCACGCGCAGGACTGGATCCACCGCCATCATCTCCATCGCCGACAACTGGTCGGTGGCGCGCATCAGGCCGATTTCCGAAGCGAGCGCCGTGCCGGCACGTCCGGCGAACAGCAACGCAGTAACCACCGGCCCCAGTTCCTTGAGCAGGCCGAGCGCGGCGCCGACGCCGAGCGACTCCTCGGCACCGAAGCGCTGCAGCACTTCATATCCCTGCAGGCCGAACACGGCGCCGATGAACAGGCCGCAGATCATGATGATGACGAGCGACAGCGCGCCGGTGTTGTAGACCTGCTCGACGATCAGCCGCGGCCGCAGCAGCGCGCGCGGCACTTGCGCCAGCATTCGCAGCAGAAACAGCGTCACCTTGCCGACGGCGATCAGGAAGTCGCGGAAATTATCCGCCAGCTCTCTGAAGATACTCATGGTTCGTCCGCGAGCAGCTGGCTGAAGTAGTCGGGTGCCGGGCTGTAGTGAAACGCCACCGGGCCGTCCGCCAGACCGTTCATGAACTGGTTGACGATCTGCGAGTCGTTCTTCTTGAGCTCGGCGAAGCTGCCGGCGGCGGCCACCTTGCCGCCTGCGAGCAGGTAGCTGGTATCAGCCAGGATCGCCAGCTCCTCCACGTCGTGCGACACCACAATGCTGGTGATCCCGAGCGCATTGTTCATCTGGCGCACCAGCCGCACGATCATGCCCATGGAGATCGGATCCAGGCCCGCGAACGGCTCGTCATAGATGAGCAGTTCGGGGTCGGTCGCCATGGCCCGCGCCAGCGCCACGCGGCGCGCCATGCCGCCGGACAGCTCCGGCGGCGTCAGCTCAGCAGCGCCGCGCAGCCCCACAGCCTGCAGCTTCGTCAGGACGATGTGACGAATCAGCGAGTCCGGCAGTTTGGTGTGCTCGCGCAGCGGAAACGCCACGTTCTCGAACACGTTCAGATCCGTGAGCAGTGCGCCGTTCTGGAACAGCATGCCCATGCGCAAGCGCAGCTCGTACAGCTCGCTGCGCTTCAGGCTCGAGACGTCCTGACCGTCGAACAGGATCTGGCCGCGGTCCGGCTTGATCTGCCCGGTGATCAGCCGCAGCAGCGTGGTCTTGCCGGTGCCGCTCGGTCCCATCACGGCCGTGATACGGCCGCGTGGGATCGAGAGGTTCAGACCGGAAAAGATCGCGCGATTGCCGACGGCGTAATGGACGTCGCGAATCTCGACGATGTTGTCGGTAGCGGCGGGCCGGGCGGGGATAGTCGCCGTGTCCGGAGGCACCATTCAGCCTTCCTTGCCGCGAGACAGAAGGCGGCTCAAGCCGCCTCCTGCTCCGACTTCGCCGTGTAGCTGCCGGTGCGCGCCAGGCCGTTGAGCTTGGCGCGGCGGAAGAATGCCTTCTGGCCGGCCGCAAAGTTCTCCGACTTGCCGCCCCAGGCCTTCAGCGCTTCATCCTGCAACGCGCGGCCGTACGAGAACGTCAGCTCCCAGGGCAGCGGGCCCATCTTGTTCATCAGGTTCAGATGCTCGGTCGCTTCCGCGGCGCTCTGCCCGCCCGACAGGAAGGCAATACCGGGAACCGCGCCCGGCACGTAACGCTTCAGGGTGCGCACCGTCGCTTCGGCAACCTGTTGGGGATTGGCGCGCGAGGCAGCCTTCTTGCCCGAGATGACCATGTTGGGCTTGAGGATCATGCCTTCGAGGTGAATGCGGTGTGAATGCAGCGCCGCGAACACGGTGGACAGGGTCTCGGAGGTGACTTCCTCGCAGCGCTCGAGCGAATGCGCGCCGTCCATCAGCACTTCCGGCTCGACGATCGGAACGATGTTCGCTTCCTGGCACAGCGCTGCATAACGCGCCAGCGCATGGGCGTTGGCTTCGATGGCGAAACGCGACGGAATGCCGTCGGCGATATCGATCACTGCACGCCACTTCGCAAAGCGCGCGCCCAGCTGGTAGTACTCGGCCATGCGCTCGCGCAGGCCGTCGAGACCTTCGGTGATGGTCTCGTTCGGGAAGTTCGCCAGCGGCTTGGCGCCGGTGTCGACCTTGATGCCGGGGACGATGCCCAGCTTGCTCAGGTACTGCGGGAACGGCGTGCCGTCCTTGGTCTTCTGCCGCAGCGTCTCGTCGTAGAAGATCACGCCGCTGATGTAGTCGGCCGCGCCAGGGGTGGTGAACAGCAGCTCACGATAGGTGCGACGCGCCTCTTCGGTGGATTCGAGCTTGATGCTGTCGAAGCGCTTCTTGATCGTGCCGGTGGATTCGTCGGCCGCCAGGATACCCTTACCCTTCGCGACCATCGCGCGGGCGGTGGTCTCGAGCTCACTGCGATTCATAAGTCCTGCACCTCTTCATAAGGATTGATGGCCGGCGCGCCTTGCGGTGGGCGCCCGCGCTCAAGGGGGCGCGTAGGATAGCAAAATCATCTTTGACCCGACGCTTCCGGCCGTTGTCGCCTGCTTGAGACAGCCGGCGCACCGAAAGTGCTGCGACGACGCAATCCGGACTGGCCGTGCGGGACCTATTGGGACTAAAATAGTCCCATATTTGAGCGGCCCCGGCCATCGCATGCTTCGCATCAGCAAACTCACCGACTACGGCACGGTCATCCTTGCCCATCTGGCTTCGCAGCCGGAACGGCAATTTGCAGCCGCCGAAGTCGCCGAACACACCCGAATCGCCCTGCCCACGGTCAGCAAACTGCTGAAGACCTTGCAGCGCAGCGGCCTGGTGATCTCGACCCGCGGCAGCCACGGCGGCTATCAGCTCGCCCGCCCTGCCAGCGAAATCACCGCGGCCAGGATCCTCGACGCGCTCGAAGGTCCGTTCGCCATCACCGAGTGCAGCGGCGAGCACAGCAGCTGCGACCTGGAGTCGAGCTGCCGCGTCGGTCATGTGTGGCAGCGGGTCAACGGCGCCATTCGTCAGGCGCTGAGCGATGTGACCCTGGCGCAGCTCGCCGGGTCGGAACGCAGCCACGTCACCACCACTGTGCCGGTTTCACGTATTACCCGTGCCACGCACGAGTAGCAGCCCCCAAATCATGTCCAGCAATCCGCAAACCGATCCCACCCTGCAAGCCCTGGTCGGCCAGAAATACCGGCACGGCTTCGTCACCGACATCGAGTCCGACACGGTTCCGCCGGGTCTGGACGAGGATGTCGTCCGCCTGATCTCGCGCAAGAAGCAGGAGCCCGAGTTCATGCTGGAATGGCGGCTCAAGTCGTTCCGCCATTGGCTCACCATGCGCGAGCCGCACTGGGCGCACCTGCGCGTAGCGCCGATCGACTACCAGTCGATCTCCTATTACTCCGCGCCGAAATCCAAGGCCAATGCGCCCAAGAGCCTGGAGGAAGTCGACCCGAAGCTGCTGGAGACGTACGACAAGCTCGGCATTCCGCTGCACGAACGCGCGCGCCTGGCGGGTGTCGCCGTGGACGCAGTGTTCGACAGCGTCTCGGTCGCCACCACGTTCAAGGAACGGCTGGCGAAGGCCGGAGTGATCTTCTGCTCGTTCTCCGATGCGGTGCGCAATCATCCCGAGCTGATCGAGCGCTATCTCGGCAGCGTGGTGCCGTACACGGACAACTACTTCGCCACGCTCAACTCCGCGGTGTTCTCCGACGGCTCGTTCGTGTACGTGCCCAAAGGCGTGCGCTGCCCGATGGAGCTGTCCACCTACTTCCGCATCAACGCGGCCAACACCGGCCAGTTCGAGCGCACGCTGATCGTCGCCGACGAAGGCGCCTACGTCAGCTACCTGGAAGGCTGCACCGCGCCCATGCGCGATGAGAATCAGCTGCACGCGGCGGTCGTCGAGCTGGTTGCGCTGGAGAACGCCCAGATCAAGTACTCGACGGTGCAGAACTGGTATCCGGGCGACGAACAGGGCCGTGGCGGCATCTACAACTTCGTGACCAAGCGCGGCGAATGCCGCGGCGCGAATTCGCGCATCAGCTGGACCCAGGTCGAAACCGGCTCGGCGATCACCTGGAAGTATCCGAGCTGCGTGCTCACCGGCGAGAACTCGATCGGCGAGTTCTACTCGGTGGCGGTCACCAACAATTACCAGCAGGCGGACACCGGCACCAAGATGATCCACATCGGCCGCAACACCCGCAGCACCATCGTCTCCAAGGGCATCTCGGCCGGCCACGGCCAGAACAGCTACCGCGGACTGGTGAAGATCCTGCCCGGCGCCACCAACGCCCGCAATTTCACCCAGTGCGATTCGCTGCTGATGGGCGACAAGTGCGGCGCGCACACCTTCCCGTACATGGAAGTGCGCACGCCGACCGCCAGCGTCGAACACGAGGCCACCACCTCGAAGATCGGCGACGACCAGCTGTTCTACTGCCTCAGTCGCGGCATTTCCGCAGAAGACGCGGTCAACATGATCGTCAACGGCTTCTGCAAGGCCGTCTTCAAGGAACTGCCGATGGAATTCGCGGTGGAAGCCCAGAACCTGCTCGCGGTGAGCCTGGAAGGCGCTGTCGGCTAAACATCAAACGAGTCAATCAGAAATGCTCAAGATCGAAAACCTGCACGTGCGCGCCGGCGAGAAAGCGATCCTCACCGGCCTGAATCTGGAAGTGAACGCCGGCGAAGTGCACGCCATCATGGGACCGAACGGCTCCGGCAAGAGCACGCTGGTGCAGGTGCTGGCCGGGCGCGAGGGCTACGAAGTCACGCAAGGCACCGCTACGTACAACGGCAAGGACTTGCTGACGATGGCGCCGGAAGAGCGCGCGCGTGAAGGCGTCTTCCTCGCCTTCCAGTACCCGGTCGAGATCCCGGGCGTGAACAATGTCTACCTGCTCAAGGCCGGGCTCAACGCCATCCGCAAGCACCGCGGCGAACCGGAAGTCGACGCGTTCGAGTTCCTGACGCTGGTGCGCGAAAAGATGAAGCTGATGCAGATGGACGAGAGCTTCCTGAACCGCGGCGTGAACGAAGGCTTCTCCGGCGGCGAAAAGAAGCGCAACGAGATCCTGCAGATGGCCGTGCTGGAACCGGCGCTGGCGCTGCTGGACGAAACCGACTCCGGCCTCGACATCGACGCGCTGCGCGTGGTGGCCAGCGGTGTGAACAGCTTGCGCCGACCGGATCGCGCCATTCTGATGGTGACGCACTACCAGCGGCTGCTCGACTACATCGTGCCGGATCGCGTTCACGTGCTGTCGGGCGGGCGCATCCTGAAAAGCGGCGACAAGTCGCTGGCGCTGGAACTGGAAAAGCGCGGCTACGACTGGGTCAAGCAAGAAGCGGCGGCTGCATGAGCGCAATCGCCACCAAGACGGCTGCGACGGCGCAGGACCGTTATCGCGCTGCGTTCGAGGCACGGACGCAAGACGGCGGTCCGCTCACCGAACTGCGCCGCGCTGCGTTCGATAGCTTCGCCGCGGTCGGCTTCCCCACTCAGCGCGACGAAGACTGGAAGTACACCAACCTGCGGCGCCTCGAATCGCGCAGCTTTGCGCCAGCCGAGGCAGCACCGGTGGCTGCGGACGAATCCGGCTGGATCGCCGGCGCCGGCGTCAGAATGGTGCTGGTCAACGGCCATGCCATGCCGGGGCTGTCCAGCGCATCGCCCCTGCCCCCCGGCGTCACCGTGGCGGCAGTCGGTCAATGGATCGCCAACGATCCGGCTGCGATTGCTGCATACATCGAGCAACACGCGCCGGCACGGCCTTCGGTCTTCGAGCACTTGAGCACGGCGTTCTTCGAGGACGGCGTGATCGTCGATATTGCTGCGGACACCGTATTCGACGAACCGATCTACATCGTGCATCAATGGGCCGGCTCCGCGGCGGCGATGAGCCATCCGCGCGTGATCGTACGGGCCGGACGCAACAGCCGCTGCACGCTGATCGAGCACTATCTCGGCTCGGGCGACGCCGAGTCCCTCACCAATACCGTCGTGTCACTGCATCTGGATGCCGGTGCCCAGGTAGCGCATTACCGCCTGCAACAGGAATCGAGCCGCAGCTTCCATGTCGGCACGGTTCGCGCCCGCCTCGAACGAGACAGCCGCTATACCTGCCACGATATCGCCTTCGGTGCGAGCCTCGCGCGCACCGGCCTGACCGCCAAGCTGGAGGGCCCAGGTGCTGAAGCAATCTTGCGCGGCCTGTTCGTGCCAAGCGGATCGCAGCATCTCGACACTTACACACTGGTCGAGCACGTCGCGCCGCGCACTGTCAGCAGCGAAGAGTATCGCGGCATTGCCGACGGCCGCGGCCGCGGCGTATTCCGTGGCAAGGTGATCGTCAGCCAGGACGCGCAGAAGATCGATTCGCGCCAGTCGAGCCGCAACCTGCTGCTGTCGGGAACGGCGGAAATCGATACCCGGCCTGAACTCGAGATCTACGCCGACGACGTGAAGTGCAGCCACGGCGCGACCACCGGCCAGCTCGACACGACTTCCCTCTTTTACCTGCGCTCGCGCGGGCTATCGGAGCAGGAAGCGCGCGCACTGCTGATCCGCGCGTTCGCCGAATCGATCCTGACGACGATCGAATGCACGCCCGTCAGGAATTATCTCGAACAACGCCTGCACGAACGCTTTGCGGGCGACGGAATTCTGCCATGAGTGCTCATCCTGCCCCGCTGGCCACCGCCGGCCTGGACATCGAGGCGATCCGCCGCGACTTTCCGGTGCTGCACCAGAAGATCAACGGCAAGCCGCTGGTCTACCTGGACAACGCCGCTTCCAGCCAGCGGCCGCGAGCCGTGATCGATGCGATCTCGCGCTACTACGAGCACGATCACGCCAACGTCCATCGCGGTGTCCACACGCTCAGCCAGCGAGCCACTGATGCCTTCGAGGGCGCACGCGACGTCATTCGGCGCTTCATCAATGCGCGCGACACGAAAGAAATCATCTTCGTTCGCGGCACCACCGAGGCGATCAACCTGGTCGCCCAGAGCTTTGCGCGCCCGAAGGTAGGCGCCGGTGACGAGATCCTGATCTCAGGGCTCGAGCATCACGCCAACATCGTGTCCTGGCAGCTGCTGTGCGAACAGACCGGCGCGACGCTGAAGGTCGTGCCGATCACCAGCAGCGGTGAAGTGGATTTCGCCGCGTTCGAGAAACTGATCGGGCCACACACCAAGCTGCTGGCGCTGGCTCATGTTTCCAACGCGCTCGGCACGGTCGTGCCAGTGGAGAAATTCATTGCCGTTGCCCGCCGCCACGGCGTACCCGTGCTGCTGGACGGTGCACAGGCCATTCCGCACGGCAAAGTCGACGTGCGCGCGCTGGACTGTGACTTCTACTGCTTCTCCGGCCACAAGCTGCTCGGTCCGACCGGCATCGGCGTCCTGTACGGCCGCCAGCAGCTGCTGGAAGCCATGCCGCCGTGGCAAGGCGGCGGCGACATGATCCTGTCGGTGTCGTTCGAGAAGACCACGTTCAACCAGCTGCCGTGGAAATTCGAGGCCGGCACGCCGAACATCAGCGGCGCGATCGGCCTGGCGGCCGCGATCCGCTATCTCGAAGATACCGGCCTGGACCGCATCGCCGCTTACGAGCACGAACTGCTGGAGTACGCGACGCAGCGGCTGCAGAAAATTCCGGGCCTGACCATCGTGGGCACGGCGCCGCACAAGGCAGCGGTCATCTCCTTCGTGATGCAGGACATCCACCCGCACGACATCGGCACCATCCTGGACACCGAAGGCGTGGCCATCCGCACCGGCCATCACTGCGCCATGCCGGTCATGGACTTCTTCAAGGTGCCGGCGACGGCGCGCGCGTCCATGGCGTTCTACAACACCTTCGAGGAGATCGACCGGCTGGTCGCCGCCCTCGAACATGCGCGCGAGGTTCTGGGCTGAGGTATGGACCTGAAGGATCTTTATCGCGACGTGATCGTCGATCACAACCGCAACCCGCGCAATTTCGGCAAGCTCGATCCGGCGGATGCGCATGCCGACGGTCACAATCCGTTGTGCGGCGACCGCCTGTCGCTGTACGTGAACCTCGATGCAGACCGCGTCCGCGAAGTGAAATTCGACGGCAGCGGCTGTGCCATCTCGGTCGCCTCCGCATCGCTGCTGACCGAAGCGGTGAAAGGCAAGACGCGCGCCGAAATCAAAGCGCTGTTCGAAGACATGCACGCACTGCTCACTCAGTACGATGCCAACGTCGACGTCGCAAAGCTGGGCAAGCTGGCGGCGCTCTCCGGCGTACGTGAGTTCCCTGCCCGGGTGAAGTGCGCCAGCCTGTGCTGGCACACGCTCAACGCCGCATTGGAGCAGCAGGCAGAGCCGGTTACTACCGAATAGAGTTTTCCTGTGTACCGACACGAACAACAACCCGTCACCCTACAGCGCGACGTCGAAGCCGTCATGGTTCCGGCGGGCGTGCCCGTAACCCTGCGCGCCGACAAGACAGGCTTCATCACGCAGGCGCTGGGCGGCAGCTTCACCGTCTACATCGAAGGCAACCTGTTCCGCATCGCCGGCAAGGACGCAGACGCGCTCGGTCAGGAACTCACGCTGGCCCCCGAACTGCCGCCGGACGCCACCGACGAAGACGTGAAGGGTCTAGTCTGGGAGCAGATGCGCAGCTGCTACGACCCGGAGATTCCCATCAACATCGTCGAGCTGGGCCTGGTGTACAGCTGCGAGATCACGCACGAGCCGGACGGCGGCCGCGTGGCCGAGATCAAGATGACTTTGACCGCGCCGGGCTGCGGCATGGGCGAGGTGCTGGTGCAGGACGTGAAGGACAAGGTCGAGGTGGTGCCGACCATCCGCCGTGCCGACGTGGAACTGGTGTTCGATCCGCCCTGGAACCAGACCATGATGTCGGAAGCGGCGCGCTTGCAGACAGGGATGATGTAAATGAGCTGGTTACCGGTTGACGCGGCTTCGGCCATTCCCGAGGGCGACTACGCCCAGCTGGAAATCGACGGCGTGCTGGTAGCCGTCTTCAACGTCGGCGGACAATTCTATGCCATCGACGATATCTGCACCCACGACGGCGGCGAACTCGCCGGCGGCGCGGTGGAAGGCGACGTAGTGATCTGCCCGCGTCACGGCGCCCGCTTCTGTTTGCGCACGGGCGCAGCGCTCACGCCGCCGGCGTATGAGCCGGTGCGCACCTACGAGACGCGCATCAACAACGGCGTCGTCGAAGTCAAAGCATCGTAACGGGTCATGCTGCGCCTGACTCTCGTCCGCCATGCCAAGACCGAGCCTGCGCACCCGGGCCAAGAGGACTGGGATCGCGTGCTGGAACAGCGCGGCCAGCGGGACGCGCCGGAAATGGCGCGGCGCCTGAAAGAGCGCAAGCTGAAACCCGACCTGATTCTCGTGAGCCCGGCAGCACGTGCGATCACGACGGCGACCCTGATGGCGCGAGTGCTCGGCGTTCAGGACGCGAAGATCCTGCAGGATGAGCGGCTGTACCTGGCCTCTCCGCGCGCCCTCCTCGACGTCATCCATGAGCTCGGCGGGACCGCCAGGCACCTGATGCTGGTCGGCCACAACCCCGGTATCAGCGAATTTGGCGACGAGATCTCCGGCCAGCGCACGCTCGACAACATGCCGACCTGCGCGGTGTACACCCTGCAGTTCGACATTGCAGACTGGCGCGATCTGATCTGGGCCAGCGGGGTGAACGCGCAGTTCGATTATCCGCAGAACATCTGAGGCGCCGTCCGGTCGAAGCCATTTCACTCCGCTGCAATCGTCAGCAGGCTCGCGTTGCCGCCGATGGCCGCCGTATTGATGGTGATGGTCTGCTCGGTGGCGAACCGGTGCAGATAGTACGGGCCGCCCGCCTTCGGTCCCGTCCCGGAAAGCCCTCGGCCGCCGAACGGCTGCACACCCACCACGGCGCCGATCATGTTGCGGTTGACGTAGACGTTTCCCGAGCGCACACGCGATGCAATGTAACGCGCCGTGGCGTCCACGCGAGTGTGAATGCCGAGCGTCAGGCCATAGCCGGTGGCATTGATGGCATCGATGACTTCGTCCAGTTGATCGGCCCGGTAACGGATCACATGCACGATCGGTCCGAACACTTCGCGCGTGAGCTGGGACAGCGATTCGATCTCGACCGCCAGCGGCGCCACGAACGTGCCACGCCGCTCTTCGGGCGCGAGCGGAAGGCTGTGCTGCCAGCGCGCCTGCTCGGTAATCGATCGTTCGTGCGCGGCGAGCATGGCGCAGGACGGCTCGTCGATCACCGGGCCGACATCCGTAGATATTTCCATCGGATCACCGATCTTCAGCTCGTCCATGTATCCGGCCAACAACTCCAGCACGCGCGATGCGATTTCCTCCTGGATGAACAGTGCGCGCAACGCAGAGCAACGCTGGCCTGCGCTGTTGAAGCCCGACTGCACGACATCCAGCACGATCTGCTCCGGCAAGGCCGAGCTGTCGGCAATGAGCGCGTTCTGACCGCCCGTTTCCGCGATCAATACCGGTATCGGACCATCGCGGCTGGCCAGTGAGCGATTGATGGCCTGCGCGGTTTCGGTCGAGCCGGTGAAAGCAACACCGGCGATCCGTGGATCTGCGACGGCGCGCGCTCCAACCGTTGCACCATCGCCTGGTAATAGATGGAGAACATCCGCGGGCACGCCTGCTTCGAGCAGGAATTCGACCGCACGCGTGGCAATCAGCGGGGTCTGCTCGGCCGGCTTGGCGATTACCGAATTACCGGCCGCCAGGGCGGCTGCGATCTGTCCGGTGAAGATCGCCAGCGGAAAATTCCACGGACTGATGCAGACGAAAACGCCCCGGCCCTGCAGCTTCAGCTCGTTGCTCTCGCCCGTGGGACCGGGCAGCTGCAGACCCGTGACGAACTCGGCCTGGGCACGCTCGGCGTAGTAGCGCAGGAAGTCGATGGCTTCGCGCACTTCCGAGATGCTGTCCACGATGGAGCGACCGCCTTCGCGAACGCAGTACGCCGCAAGCTCGGGCATGTTCTTCTCGTACAGGTCCGCCGCCTTCAGCAGAACCGCGGCACGTTCCCGTGCGTCCGTCGAATTCCAGCGTGGCTGCGCCGCTGTCGCCGCATCGATGGCAACGTCCACCGCTCGATCATCGGCGACGGTTACCGTGCCGATCACTGCATCGCGATTGGCCGGATTGGTCACCGTGTGACTTTCGCCGGCAAGACGTTCGCCGCAGACGATGGGCGCCGCACTCCAGGGCCTGGCAACGGCCCGCCTGATACCCGCCATCAGAGCGTCCAGCTGCGCCGGATCGGGCAAATTCACGCCGTGCGAATTGAGCCGTGCGTCGCCATAGAGCTTGCGTGGCAGCGGAATGCGCGGATGTGCCTTCTGTGCCAGCGCATCCACTTCAGTGACCGGATCGCGCACGATCTCCTCGACTGCAGTGTCTTCGTCGACGATGCGGTTGACGAACGAAGTGTTCGCACCGTTTTCCAGCAGCCGTCTCACCAGATAAGGCAGCAACTCCTCGTGCGAGCCGACCGGCGCGTAGATGCGGCACGGCAGGCCCAGCTGACTTGGATCGATGACTTGCGCGTGCAGCTCTTCTCCCATGCCATGCAGACGCTGGAACTCGAACGGACGACCGGCCGCAAGCTCCACGATGGTCGCGACGGTCTGCGCGTTGTGGGTTGCGAACTGCGGATAGATTGCCCCTTCTGCAGCCAGCAGCTCCTTCGCACAAGCAATGTAGGAGACATCGGTATTCACCTTGCGCGTGAACACCGGATAACCAGCGAGGCCGCGCTCCTGCGCACGCTTGATCTCGCTATCCCAGTACGCACCTTTCACCAGCCGGACATTGAGCCGTCGGCCGGTGGATCGCGCCAATGCAGCGAGCCAGTCGACAACGTCGAGCGCGCGCTTCTGATAGGCCTGCACGGCCAATCCGAATCCCTGCCAACCTTCCAGCTGTGGCGAGCGCGCGACCTGCTCTACCAGCTCCAGCGACAGTTCCAGACGCTCCGCCTCTTCGGCATCGACGGTCAAGGCGATGTTGCCGTCCCGTGCCGCCACCGCGAGTTCGAGCAACCGCGGCGTAAGCTCGGTCAGCACACGTTGGCGCTGCGTAAATTCATAGCGGGGGAAGAGCGCCGACAACTTCACCGAGATGCTCGGCGCGGACTCGGGCGACGCTTCCCGACCGACCGTCGCGGCGATCCGCCGGATAGCCCGGTGGTACGCCTCCAGGTAGCGCAGTGCATCCGTCTTCGTCAGCGCCGCTTCACCCAGCATGTCGAACGAGTGTCGATAGGACCGATGCTCCGTGTTCCGCGAGCGCTCCAGCGCCTCGTCGATGGTGCGACCCATCACGAACTGATGCCCCATGATGCGCATCGCCTGCCGGAAGGCGGCACGCAACACTGGCTCCCCGATGCGTCCGGCGATACGTGCAATCAGGCCGCGTGGATCGTGCAAGTCGTCGTCGGCCGGGCGCACGAGCCGGCCGGTCAGCATCAGTCCCCAGGTGGAAGCGT
>DATMEZ010000117.1:0-23663 GCA_035556415.1 Povalibacter sp. | reverse complement strand
CGAATCGTTGCGCATGGCGGCCTCGGTGAGGCTGAGCAGCCGCGCATGATCGCGCGCCGCGATGACGATTCGGGGCCGGGTGGGCAGTTTGCTGGAATTTTGCTGAGTCATGGGGAACACCTGTGAAATCGGACGGGAACGCAACGAGCCGCCGGCCGCGGCATCAGCCTTGAACCGGAAAACATCGCGGCGAAACCGCCGGGATGGACTGCGTGCAGAAGATGAATGGCCGGGATTCGACCCCGGGGACTCTCCCCGGGTACGCAGCGAAAAGGCGCTACGGCCGGGGCGAATTGCCCTGGATCAAATGTCCTGCGTGGTGCAGGCCGCTGGGGAATGTGCGGGAAATGAGCATGCGGCCAGCATAGTCAGCCCCCCGGCGCTGTCAAGGCTGCAGCAGCCGCGTCACGGTCACCGGCGCGAGGCCACGCTCGGCCAGGCCGGCCAGGATCAGCGGCAGTGCCGCGACGATGCCGCGGCGATGTCGGCCGGGCAGATCGTGGCCGTCATGCATGAGCACGATGTCCCCGGGACGCACGCGATGCAGCACGTGCGCCGCGATTCGTTCCGGATTGCGGATGACGGTGTCACGACTGTGCACCGACCAGGCCACGATGTTCAGTTGGCGTGCCAACGCAGCGCGGGCGAGGGCGGGACTTTTCAGCCCGACCGGCGGGCGATACCAGGGCTCGGCCGGTGAAGCCGTCAGCTCCTGGATGATGGCCGTGTTGCGGGCCAGGTCAGCCGCGTGCGCGCGCTTGGTATAGAAGTTCTGCCAGTAAGCGTGACGCCACGAGTGGTTCGCCAGTTCGTGCTGCTCGGTCACGATGCGCCGGCCGAGCGGCAGGTTGTTCTCCAGATTGCGGCCGATGGTGAAGAACGTACCGCGTGCGCCGGCCTTGCCGAGAATGTCCAGTACCGCCGGCGTGACTTCCGGGTCGGGCCCATCATCGAAGGTCAGCGCCACGTTGGGCCGGTTACGCGGTCCATGCGAGATCGTCGGATAGAACGTGGCCGAGCCCGGGCGAAATATTCCGTCGAGCATCACGGCGGCAAATCCCGCTGCGGGCAGTGCCGCCCCCAATGGCGTGCCGAGCGCAGCAAAACCGCCTGCGATGGCGGCGGCGCCGCCGAGCAGAACTTTATCGGCACGACAAAGGGGCATCGGGGTATCCGTGGCGTAGACCAGCGGCAAGGATAGTAGGCCCGGTGCCGGCTGGCGAGTTCGTGGCCAGGAGGTTCGATCGCGCCTGCGTCAATCGAACTTTCCAATGCAGCGCATCGGCATTGCGGATTGCTCGGCCTTGCGCGCCGCGCCGATGATGCGTTTCGTCATCAACCGTTTTGGGTTTCGGGCCGCTGCCCGACAAGGAGATACGCATGGGCCACGCCAACATCACCGCCGTCAGCGACGCCAGCTTTGCCGCCGACGTTCTGGGCGCCGATCGCCCGGTCCTGGTCAAGTTCCAGGCCGAATGGTGCGCGCCGTGCAAGGCGATGGAGCCGGCCATCGAGGAGATCGCCGGTGAATACGCCGACCGTCTGGCGGTCGTGACGCTGGACATCGATGCGAACAATCAGACGCCCTACAAATACGGCGTGCGTGGCGTGCCCACGGTGATGCTGTTCGACAAGGGCCAGGTCGTGGGCCAGCGAGTCGGACTGGCACGCAAGGCGGATCTGAACGCGCTGGTCCAGCAGGGACTGCGTTGACCGGTTGCCGGCCCTGGTTGTTGGGGGCCGGCGTTTCCCACTGGCGCTGCTTGACGCTGCGCCCCCGCAGACGGATAACAGCCTGTCCGCAAACCTTCTTCAAATGGGTGCGAGGCTGGAGGCGTGCATGCTGTCGCGCAGAGAAGCACTTGTCCTTCTCGCCGCCGCGGGCCTGGCGCCGTCCGATATCATGAGCGCCGCTGCAAGTCAGAGGAATGCCGAGTTGACCCTGACCAAACCGCTTCGGGTGCGCACCATCACTGCAGGTGTCGATCTTGCAACGGCTGCGGATACGGCCCGTGTTGAAGCCGCGCTCGCCACGCTGCGCCGTGGTCGGCAGTTGTTCGAGGCAGCAGGCTACGAGCTGCAAACGACTCGCCTGGCCATCACCCCGTTTCTTGCTGATGCCGACAGCGCTGCGCGCGACAAGGCGCTGGCAGGTCTGAAGCGCATCGACCAGATGGCGGTCGCCGAGGGAGCCGTCGTCAGCATCGGCCCGCTCCTGAAAAGCGATCGGCACGATCCGGGGTTGGCCGATTGGGCGGTCGAACTCGTGCGCAGCACCCGGTCGATCAGCTTCTCGGTCGTGATCGCGTCCGCGCACGGTGTTCACGGTCGGGCTGCTGCATCGGCAGCCGAGATTACGAGTGCTCTTGCCCGCGCCTTGCCGGATGGCATCGCCAATTTTCGTTTCGCAGCCGCCGCGAACATTCCTGCCGGCACGCCATTCTTTCCGGTCGCCTGGCATCAGGGCGCGGACTCGCTCGCGGTGGGGCTCGAATCGGCCTCGGTGGTGGAGGATGCCTTCCGGCAAGCAGCCGACCCGGAGCAGGGCGGCGCAAGGCTCAAGGAGCTGATGAACCAGGCGCTCGCGCCGATCGAGCGACTGGGGAGCGAGCTTGCGGGAAAAGAAGGACGCGCCTGGCTCGGCATCGATACTTCGCCGGCACCCGCCAAGGATCGCAGCATTGCCGCGGCCATCGAAGCGTTGACGCAGGCTCCCTTCGGCAGCGCTTCGACTCTGCAGGCCTGCTCGATCATCACGGCAGCGATCAAGTCGCTGGACGTAAAAACCTGCGGCTATTGCGGACTGATGCTGCCGGTGCTGGAGGATCCGTTGCTGGCGCAGCGCGCCGGCGAGGGCCGTTACGGCATCCGCGACCTGTTGCTCTATTCGAGCGTATGCGGCACCGGGCTGGATGTCGTCCCCATTCCGGGCGACACTCCGGTTGCGACGCTGACGGGCCTGCTGAAAGACGTTGCCGCACTGTCGGCGCGGCTGGTCAAACCGCTGTCGGCGCGTTTGTTCGTCGTTCCGGGCAAGAAGGCGGGCGACATCGCGCGCTTCACCGATCCGGTGCTGACCGACTCGGTGGTCATGAAGGTCGATTAGCACATGTCCACGGCAACGCAGGCTCCCATCGTCATCGTCACCACCGGTGGCACCATCGACAAGGCGTATTTCGATTCGCTCAGCACCTATAAGGTCGGCGAATCGGTGGTAGCCCGGCTGCTCGGCATCGCGCATGTCACGCATCCATTCCGCATCGTCGAGCTGCTGCGCAAGGACAGTCTCGAGCTGACCGATGCCGATCGCGCCACGCTGCGCGAGACGGTCGCCAGCCTGGAGTCGAACCAGATCGTGATCACGCACGGCACCGACACGATGACGGAATCGGCGAAGATGCTGGCCGCGGTCAAAGGCAAGACCATCGTCCTGACCGGCGCGCTGGCGCCGGCACGCTTCAGCGAAAGCGATGCGACCTTCAATCTCGGCATGGCCTTCGCCGCCGTGCAGGCGCTGCCGCCCGGCGTCTACATCACGATGAACGGCAACGTGTTCCGGGGCGATGCGGTGAGGAAGGATCGCAAGCAGGGCAGGTTCGTGGCCGACACCGGCCATTGAGCCGGACTGGTCGGGTCGCCACAGCAGACCCGTCGAACGACGTTACCAGCCGCTGCTCGAACGCGTGTTCCCCACCGGGGTTCGCGTCGCCACCCATGCGGCAAATGTCTGGGCGTCCACGCCGGTCGGCGCCTTTGCCGAGTTCTGCGCGACCCAGCGTTGCATCGCGTCCAGCAGCTTGTCCGCCTGTGTCGGTGCTATCGCGTACAGGCGCAGGTAGTTGAACTTGGCTTCATCGAGCCGGTTCAGTCCGAGGAACGCCTCGCCCTGGTATTCGATGGCGTGCGGATAGTCCGGGTTGATGCGCAGCGCTTTTTCATACGCGTCCAGCGCCTTCGGATAATCGCCGAGCTTGCGATTGGCATAGCCGATGTAGGTGAACGCCTCGTGCATCGAGCTGTCGCGCTGCGCTGCCAGCTCGAATTTGGCGAGCGCATCTCTATAGGCTTTGCGTGCGTCGTCCTGCGTCGTGCCCGGGAGTTCGGCCTGTCGAATGATGGCGAAGCCTTCGTTGTAGGCGTCGATGGCGCCTTGCTCCGGGTTCGCCAACGCGGATGGCTCCTTCGGACGATAAGCGCCCGGGCCGTCCGCACGGACGTCGCCCGCCGCGACGAACGCAGCCAGGCCGACCAGCGGTGCGAGCCCGAGCGTGTATCGGATCTTCATGCGCTAGAACCTCGAAGCCGTCAAAGTGACGTCCGCCTCGGCCCAGGCCTTCTTGAAGTCGACGTCGACGGCCTTGGCTTCGTCGTTCTTGCCCTGCGCCCGCAGTGCCTGCGACAGGCCGAACAGCGCCCAGCCGTTCCTGGGGTTGCGCCGCAGGTCTTCCCAGTACACGGTCTCGGCTTCCACGGGCCGCTTGGCTTCGAGCAGCACGGCGCCGAGCGAGTGGCGCGCTGGAAAATGCCAGTCGTCAGGCTCGGTATAGACGAGCGCATCGTGATAACGCACGGCGCGGTCGAGATGTGCGATGGCCTTGTCGTAGTCGTGCTGCGCGGCTGCCAATTCGCCGGACAACACTTCGATCGCCACGCGCAGCACCGAGTCGGCGAGATTGAGCGACATCGAAGTCGGCGTTGCGATCAGCTGGGGATCGACTGCAATCTTGCTCAGTGCCGCCAGTTCCTTGTTCGCCTCGCCGTAGTTCGCTTTGCGTGTATACGCCATGCCGCGTGCGTAATGGCGCACCGCTTCAGTGAACAGCGTGTCCACGCGCGGTGGCGGCTCGGCAAGAATCTCGTCCCATTTGCCGAAGCGCACCAGCGCGTAGTCGGGCACGAGCAGGAAAGTCTGCAGCAGCGGCACGTCCTTGACCGCCTGTGCCGGAATCGCGCCCGCCGTTTTCTTCGCCGCGTCGATTGCCAGCTTGCTCTGACCGGTCATGGTCGCGGCGAACCAGAGGAAGTGGATGTTGTGCGGGTAGTAACCCAGCGGATAGATGCCCTGGGCGCGGCACTGGCTGATGTAGTCCTCGTCGGCGAGGATGGCCATCTGGTTGACCTTCACCGCATCGCTGTAGCGTCCCAGGCGCTGATAGATATGACCGGGCATGTGCACCAGGTGTCCGGCCGCCGGCGCCAGCGGCAGCAAGCGGTCGGCCACGGCCTCGGCCTTTTCCGGCGTGCTGCTGTTTTCCCACAGATGAATGGAATAGTGCAGTGCGCCGGGATGCACCGGGTCGCGCGCCAGGACCTGGCCGAGCGAGGCAACGATCTGCGGTGTTTCCGCATAGGGTCTGCCATCGCGCGTCCAGTAGTCCCACGGCCGCAGGTCCATCAGCGACTCGGCGTAGAGGGTCGCGGCGTCGAGATCGTCCGGATATTTTTCGTGCAGCATGCGCATGGCGCCGGCGAAAGCCTGGTCTGCGGCGCGACGATCGTCGGCCTTGCCGGTGTAGCGCGCCGCCAGCGCATCGATGTAGTCACGTTCCGCCGGTGAGGCCTTGTCCTTGAGCGCGGCTGCCTTGCGTACCAGGTCCAGCGCTTTCGGCTCGTCCTCGGGCGTCATCGGCGCGTTGATGTTCGGCCCCAGCACCAGCGCCTGGCCCCAGAACGCCATTGCACAGTTGGGGTCGAGTCGGGCCGCTTCCGCAAAGGCGCGGCCGGCTTCCGCGTGGTTGAAGCCGTAGGTCAGATTCAGACCCTGGTTCATGAACGGCAGCGCCGCCTGCGAGCAGGTGATCGCAGCGAACTTGTGCGTGCCGACATTCTGCAGGCGCGGCGCGACCGCTCCAGACGGTGCGGGCTCGTCGAAGGACGCCGTTTGCTCGTAATGCTTGTGAACCGGAACCTGTGCCTCGGCCGGCACCGCCGCCATCAGCGGCAGCAGTGCCGCAGCGGACCATTGAATCCGCAACAGGGATGGATTGCGCATGACGGGTCTCCCAACGTAAATGGAATAATGCGTTGTCAGGAAGCGTGCCCGGAAGCGCTCAATCTAGGCTTCGGCCCTGCGCGACACAAGATGGAAGTACGCCAGTTGGGAGTGCGTCGCGCTCGGCGGCTACGTGCGTTGCGGCATTCCGCCCAACGACGGGAGTGCGGTCATCGTTTTGGGGGGGCGGTGCGTATCGCCTGTCGCATTGCGATTGGGGCTGCGATCAGTTGGATCGGTGGCGGGCCACGTCGAATGGCGCCCGCGCGGGCGATTCGCGCCCGGTATACCTGCGATTTGTGGCGTTCCGGCGGTCGCACGGCCGATTCAGCCATTGGCTCGTTGCTTCCTGCGCAAAAGTTGTTAGCCTTCGGGACGTTACGAGGAGCACCTTTCGTGTCAACCGCCCAGCGACAATCCGGCAGCCGTGTGCACAGCAGTGTTGTGCTCGCACTGCTGTGCCTGTTCGCAGCGGTGTCGACTTTCGCTGGCGTCGGCCAACGCCTGTCGCCCGTGGGCGCTTCCGCGGTCGTTCGCCAGGATCATGCGATCACGCGCACGGATCGTGCCTTGTCGATGCAGGCCGTGGAGAGAAAGCACGCCGACCTCAATGGCGGTGGTTTTCCTCCTGTTCTGCATACCCAGAGCACGCATGCGAGACCCATCGCGCAGCCGCTGTCTGTGCTGCTTCCCATCGAGTCGTCGGTTGCCGTTCCGCGGCAACGCTCGGTCGCTTCCGCTCAACCTCGAGCCCCTCCCGCTGTAGTCAGCGCGCGCGCCTGATCCATCGTTGATCCGCCGCGCGGATTTCTAGCCGCGTATTCGTTGCAGTCAGCTTTGCTGGTACTCCCGTGCAGGTGGGAGTCCATCCCGTACGTATACGCGCATCGCCAATTTTGATCGTCGGGAGAATTTCCCATGCCTCCGTCGCCGTGGAAGCTCGTCATATACGGGCTCATTGCATTCATTGGTTGCCTGATCGCCGCGCCTAATCTGTTGACGCCGGCACAGCTCGAAGCCTTGCCGGACTGGTTGCCGAAAAAGCACGTGGCGCTCGGCCTGGACCTGCGTGGCGGCGCCCACCTGGTGCTGGAAATGGATGAGCAGGCGCTGCGCGCCGACCTGTCGGAATCCACGTTCACAGCGGCGCAGACTGCGCTGCGTGAAGCGAACGTAGGCGGCGTGCGAGGCACGGCGGCGAAGGATGTAGTGACATTCCGGGCAACCGATTCGGCGCAGGCGGCCGCTGCCGAGCGTGCGCTGCGGGCGTTCGCGGCTTCCCCCGCCATGCAGACCAGCATTGCCGGCAAGGCCGGCGTCGATGTCGTGGTTGCTGCCGACGGCGCCATCCAGTTGCGCGCCACCGAAGCGGCCATCAACGATCGTCGGCGTTCCGCGGTCGAGCAGAGCGTCGAGATCGTACGGCGCCGCATCGACGCCATCGGCGTGTCCGAGCCGACGGTGCAGGGACTGGGCGCCGAACGAATCCTGGTGCAGCTGCCCGGCGTTCAGGATCCGACCCAGATCCGCACCCTGCTGGGCAGCACGGCCAAGCTGACTTTCCATCGAGTGCGTGCTGCCGAAGTCAGCCCGACCATGAGCGTGCCGTCGGGCTACATGCGCCTGCCCGCCGCGGACGGCCCGGAGACCTACCTGCTGGAGCGCCGCCCGATGCTGCAAGGCGATCGCCTGACGCAGGCGGCGGCCGGCTTCGAGCAGCTGACCAACCGGCCGGTGGTCTCGTTCCGTTTCGACGGGCTGGGGGCCAAGCAATTCGCACGCATCACCACTGAGAACGTCGGCGAGCGCTTCGCCATCGTGCTCGACGGCAAGGTGATCAGCGCACCGGTGATCCAGGAGCCCATCACCGGCGGCTCGGGCCAGATTTCCGGCGATTTCTCCGTGGCCGAAACGGCTTCGCTTGCTGCGCTGCTGCGTGCTGGTGCGTTGCCCGTGCCACTCAAAGTGATCGAGGAGCGCACGGTCGGCCCCGATCTGGGCAGCGATGCGATCCGCATGGGCGCGATCACCGGCCTGGCCGGCCTGCTGCTGGTGCTGGTGTTCATGACCGTGCTGTATGGCGTGTGGGGGCTGGTCGCCAACATGGCGCTGATGCTGAACGTGGCCCTGACGCTGGCCGCGTTGAGCTTGCTGGGCGCGACACTGACGCTGCCGGGCATCGCCGGCATCGTGCTCGGCATCGGCCTGGCGGTGGATGCCAACGTGCTGATCAACGAGCGCATCCGCGAGGAGACGCGCAACGGCAAGACGGCGGTCGCCGCCCTGGACGCTGGCTTCAAGCGCGCCTACGCGACCATCGTGGACTCCAACGTCACGGCGCTGATCGCCACGCTGCTGCTGTTCTGGGTCGGTTCCGGTCCAGTGCGCGGCTTCGCGATCACCATGGCGCTGGGTATCGCCATCTCCATGTTCACCGCGGTCACGGTGGTGCGGTCCATCATGGCGGTGTGGCTGGCGTGGCGTAAGCCGAAGCAGTTCATCATCGGCAGCATGCTGCCGACGCGGCTGTTGAAGATGACGCCGAACTTCCAATTCATGCGGGCGCGCTTTGTCGGCATCGGCCTGTCAGTCGTGCTGTCGCTGGCGTCGGCAATTCTGTTCTTCAAGCCTGGACTCAACTACGGCGTGGACTTCACCGGCGGTGTGATGATCGAGGCGAGCACGCCTCAGCCGGCCGACATTCCTGCGCTGCGCACCGCGCTGGAGAAACTCGACGCCGGCGAAGTGGCGCTGCAGGAGTTCGGCAACGGCTCGACCGTGCTGGTGCGCCTGCAGAAGCCGGAGGACGGCGGCGAGGGCACCGAGCTGGCCGAGCTGGCCAAGGCGCAGATCCTGCAAGTGGAGCCGCAGGCGAGCTTCGACCGCGTCGACGTGGTCGGGCCGAAGGTGAGCGGCGAGCTGGCCGACACCGGCATCCTGGCCGTGGTGCTGGCCAGCATCGCCATGCTCATCTACATCTGGGTGCGCTTCGAATGGCACTTCGCCATCGGCGCCATCGTCACGCTAGTGCTGGACGTCACCAAGACCATCGGCTTCTTCGCGGTGACCGGCATCGAGTTCAATCTCACGGCCATCGCCGCGGTGCTGACCCTGATCGGCTACTCGGTGAACGACAAGGTGGTGGTCTACGACCGCATGCGCGAGAACTTGGGTCGCGACACCAAGTCGTCCTTCCGGGAGATCATCGATCGCAGCATCAACGAGACGCTGGCGCGCTCGCTGTACACCTCGGTGACGGCGTTCCTGGCGATGCTGCCGATGGCGATCTGGGGCGGGGCGGCGGTTTCGAGCTTTGCCGTGCCGATGGTGTTCGGCATCGTGATCGCGGCCAGTTCGTCCATCTTCATCGCTGCGCCCATCCTGCTGTTCCTGGGCGACCAGAGAAAGAAGAAGCGCAGCACCGGCAATCGTGTCATCGACAAGGAGCTGGAGGCACTGGAGAGCGCGCCGTAACCACGGCTACGGTGTCATCGGGCCCGCTGCGCTTGCGGCAGCGGGCCTTGCGCTTGCGAATGATGGCATTCGCCCTCGACATGAAACATGCAACGCGGATGGAACCGCGGCGGCTTGCGGTGGATTGAAAGAATCCATGCCGTCGGGGAGAACATCCATGTTGTGGGCACTGGTGCTTGCGGGCGGAGAAGGCCGGCGTCTGCGATCGCTTACAGTCACCGCCGGCGGCACGCCGGTGCCGAAGCAGTTCTGTTCCCTGACGGGCGGGCGCACGTTGCTCGAAGATGCGCTGACCCGCGCGGAGAGCCTGGTGCCTCGTACACGGCTCTGCAGCGTGGTCGCGCAGCAGCACCGGGACTGGTGGCAGGAACTGCTGGGCGGTCTGCCGGCCTCGAACGTCATCATGCAGCCGCGCAATCGTGGTACCGGCATCGGTATCCTTTATCCATTACTGCAGATCGCCAGCCGCGATCCCGACGCTGTCCTGATCCTGTTACCGGCGGATCACTACGTGCGCGACGAGCTGGTGCTGCGGCAGGCGCTGCGCATCGCAGTGCAGCGGGTGGTGCAGGATCCGGCCATGCCGGTGCTGCTGGGCATGCGGCCGGAACGGGTCGATCCCGAATTGGGCTACATCGTCGCGGGCGTGCCTGACGAGCGCGGCAACAAGATCGTGCAGCGCTTCGTGGAAAAACCCAGCGCGGCCGCTGCCGCCAGCCTCATCGAGCAGGGCGGGCTGTGGAACAGTTTCATCGTGATCGCCACGGTGCAGTCGCTCATCGACATGTTCACGCTGCGCTTTGCGCCGCTGGTGCTGGAGATGCAGGTGATCGTGAGCCGCATGCTGGCCGGGCCGGGTGTCGCCGGCTGGCCGGCCGTGGTGGATCTGTACGAGCGGCTGCCGAATCTGGATTTCTCCAGCGACCTGCTCGAAGACTACGACAACCGACTGCGCGTCCTCGAAGTCCCGCCCTGTGGCTGGAGCGACCTGGGTACGCCGCATCGCGTGGCCGAGGCGTTGCGGCATATCGAAGTGCCGCTGCACGATCAGGCGCACGAGCCGGTGGGCCGCATCAATCTTCACCGCATCATGCTCGACCGGATGCGTGCCGGCGCCACTCCGGCCGACCGGCCCGGATTGTAGATCCGTCGAAGTCGGCGCTTATTTGCTGCTGATGGGCTTGTGACTGCCGCCAGTCATGGAGCGGGCGACCGCTTCGGCCTGTTCCAGCGCGCGCAGCACATTGCCGCCGGCGAGCAGTTCCAGGTCGTGATCCGACCAGCCGCGGCGGATCAGCTCGGCGAACAGGTTCGGATACATGGACACGTCCGACAGTCCTTCCGGCCAGGCGTCGTTGCCGTCGAAGTCGCCGCCCAGGCCGATGTGTTCCACGCCGGCCACCTTGCGGATGTACTCGATGTGATCGGCCACCTGGGCGATGGAGGTCTTGGGAAGTTGCAGATTGCCCATGATTTCCGCGGCGAGCTTCTCCTGTTGCTCCAGTCTCAGCCCGGCCGAGCGGCGTGACAGCTCGGCCATGGCCGGCTGCTGCACGCGCGCGACTGCAGGATCGATGAAGCCAGCCACGAACGTCACCATCACCACGCCGCCGTTCTGCGGCAGCCGCTTCAGGATGTCGTCCGGCACATTGCGTGGCACGTCGCACAGAGCGCGGGCGGAGGAGTGGGAGAAGATCACCGGAGCCTTGGAGACGCGCAGCGCGTCGTCCATGGTTTCAGGGGCGACGTGCGACAAGTCCACCAGCATGCCGATGCGATTCATCTCATGCACCACTTCTTCACCGAATGGCGTGAGGCCGCCGTGCTGCGGCGGCAACGCGGCGGAATCCGCCCAGCTGGTGTGCGTGTTGTGCGTCAGCGTCATGTAGCGCACGCCGAGATCGTAGTAAGCACGCAGCGCGCCGAGCGAGTCTTCGATGGCGTGTCCGCCTTCCAGTCCCAGCAGCGAGGCGATCTTGTTGTTCTTGTGCGCGGCCCGGATGTCGGCGGCGGTGCGTGCAAACGCGAATGTGTCCGGATACTGGGCGATCATGCGCGTCGCGATGTCGATCTGTTCGAGCTGGGCGCGCGCGTAATGGTCGGGTGCTTCGCCGGGCGTATACACCGACCAGAATTGTCCGCCGACGCCGCCCTGGCGCAGTCGGGGAATGTCCGTCTGGCCCTCGGGCTTGTTGCGCAGATCGTAGAGCTCGACGTTGCCCTGGGCTTTCTTGTCGACGCGAATGGCCCACGGCGCGTCGTTGTGACCGTCGATCAGGATGACTTTCTCGAGCAGCTCCCGGGCGTGCGCCAGTGCCGGATCCGGGCTGGCAGCGTGTACAGTCGGCAGCCAGGCACAGGCGGCGAGGAGCGTGGTGGCACAGGTGAACAGACGACGGATCGTTTTCATGGGCGAGAGGTCCCTGCGAAATCGCTGTCGCCGAAGGTTATGCTGCCGAAGCATCCTGTGACGAGTGTTTTTTCTCTGATTCGAGAAGTGAACGAATCGATGACCCTGACAACCTCGGACCTGCAGCGCTACAGCCGGCATCTGGCGTTGCGCGAGATCGGCGTCGCCGGGCAGGAAAAACTCAAAGCGGCGCGAGTGCTGGTGATAGGCGCGGGCGGGCTGGGCTCGCCTGCGGCGTTGTATCTCGCAGCGTCCGGCGTCGGCACGCTCGGCGTCATCGACCATGATCGCGTCGATATCTCCAATCTGCAGCGCCAGGTTCTGTACGACGCGAACAGCGTCGGGCATTCCAAGGCGGAGATGGCGCGCGCGCGACTGCAGGCACTGAACCCGGAGATCCGGCTGATTGCCCACGATGTCGAACTGCGCGCTGCCAATGTGTGCGAGATCGTTGCGGGCTACGACATCGTGCTCGACGGCACCGACCGGTTCAGCACCCGCTACCTGTCGAACGATGCCTGCGTGCTGTTGCGCAAGCCGCTGGTGTCCGCCGCCATTCATCGCTTCGAGGGCCAGGCGATGACTTACGTGCCGGGTCGCGGCCCATGCTATCGCTGCCTGTTCCCTGAGCCGCCCGAGGATGGCCTGGTGCCCAACTGCGCCGAGGCGGGGGTGCTCGGCGTGCTGCCGGGCGTGCTGGGGACGATCCAGGCCACCGAGGCGATCAAGCTCATCGTCGGCGTGGGCGAGCCTTTGCTCGGCCGCCTGCTGACGTATGACGCGCTGGCGATGCAGTTCGGCGAGCTGCGGTTTCAGCGGCGCCGAGATTGCGCCGTCTGCGGCGATCACCCGACCATTACCGAGCCGAAGGACACGGCACAAATATGCAGCGCCGAAGCGCTCGCGGCGGTGAAGCGGCTCGAGCCGGTCGAGTTGGTGTCATTGCGCCAGTCGGCTGCCGCGCTCGTGATCGATGTGCGTGAGCCGGGCGAATATGCGGTGGCGCATTTCGAGGGGGCGGTGAACATTCCCGTAGGAGAGCTGCAGCAACGGATCGGCGAGCTGCCGTCTTCCGGAGTCCTCGTGTTCGTGTGCCGCAGCGGTGGGCGCAGTCTCACTGCGGCCTCGATCGCAGTGCGTGCAGGGCTGGGCAATCTGGCGCATCTGGAAGGTGGACTGCTCGCGTGGGCGCGCGATGTGGATCCTGGGTTCGAGGTGGCGCAGGTCGGTTAGCGTTCCTAGATGCCAGTTCTGAAGCGAGTCGGACGCTTCGTGCTGCGCGAATCCAGCAACCAGCCATTGGAAGGTTGCCAGCCTGCCAGTTCCTGGCGACGACGCTGCCAGGCACGTTCCAGTGCCTGTGTCGCCTCGGGCGATGCAAGGTTCACGGAAGACGCGGGCTGGAAGACCTCTGTAGTGGCGAACGCGATGCTCATGTGCGGGCCTCGTCGATCATGGAAACTTGCTTGCGCGAGTCCGTGGCCTGCGCCTTGGGCGCGCGGGACTCTTCACTGAGCAGATCGTGGGCGTAGGCCAAGGCCATCGCGATCAGGAACAGCACTCCGAGAATCGCGCCGATCAGAACTTTTGCCACCGCTCCCAGCATCGCCAGCCTCTGAGAATCCCAACTCTCACGACTCGGTTGACCTTGGGTGGCAGGTTACGCCGCGCGCCCCGCGTGATCATCGGGCCGCGAGGCATGACATTGATTCCTGCAAGGACACGATACGCGGCGAATCGTGGATGGGGAGCAAGTCTGCGACCAGCGCGGCGCGCAGCACATCGCACTAAAGAGCTAATCAGTACACGTCGCGGCGATAGCGACCGTCTACGGCCAGCTGTTCCATGATGTCGGCGCCGAGAATGCTGGTGAGGGCGCTGTCGACTTCCGGTGCCATGCCCTGCAGGCTGCCGCAAACATAGATCGAGGCGCCTTCTGCGATCCACGCGCGAACCTGCGCTGCGCGTTCGAGCAATCGATGCTGCACGTAGCGGCGCTCGGGCTGATCGCGCGAGAACACCAAGTCCACGATTTCGATCTGCCCGTTGTGCTGCCAGTGTTGCAGGTCTTCTGCGTACAGCCGGTCCGTGGCCGCATTGCGTTCGCCGAAGATCAGCCAGTTGCGGGTGTGGCCTGCCGCGATGCGTGCCTTGAGCAGCGAACGCAGGCCGGCGATACCTGTGCCATTGCCGATCAGGATGACCGGCCGCGCATCCGTCGGTGCGCGGAAAGCGGAATTCGCACGAATGCGCAGAGCGATCTCGGATCCTTCTGCCGCCTGTTGGGTGAGCCAGCCGCTGCCGAGCCCAGGTTCACCATTGTCGCGTTGCATTTGTCGCACCAGCAGATGGATCGCGCCGTCCTGCGGCAGCGAAGCGATCGAGTACTCGCGATGCGGCAACGGTTCGCTGCCTTCGCTCCACGTGGAGTTGCGCGGATCGATTTCCGCGATGTCGCCGGCCTGCCACTGATCGTTCACCCCTTCGCCAGGTTGCAGCACGATGTGATAGCAGGGGTCGCCGGCACTGCCTGCATTGACCAGGCGGCGTTCGATCAGCCGCCAGCGTTCGTAGCGCGGCGTTTCCCAGTCGGCCACGTCAGGGCTGCCGCCGAGCACGCCCAGCTGGTGCTGCCAATGGCGCAGCGCGCCTTCATCGCCGTTGTCGACTTCCACTACGTCGAACAACGGCACGGCGCCCTGGTGACGCAGCCAGGTATCGAGCTGATGCCCGAAGGCGCAGAAGTTGTCGTATTCGCGGTCGCCCAGCGCCAGCACGCCGTAGCGCAGGTTGGGAAGCGCCACGCTGCGATTCAGCGTCTTGTGAATGAACCGGGCTGCGCTGTCGGGCGCGTCGCCTTCGCCGGTGGTGCTCACGACGAATAGCGCCTGCTCCAGGTAGGGCAGATCGTCAGCGTCCAGGTCCGCCAGCGACGCCAGCTGCACGGCTGGAATCGTACCGGCGAGCGAGCGGACGGTCTGGCCGGCCAGCTGCTCGGCGAAGCCGGTTTGGCTGGCAAAGGCAACCAGGGTGGTCGGACGCGCAGCACTGCCGGCTTCAGCCGGTTTGCGTTGGCCAAGCCACAGGGATCGCAGCCACCAGGCGCTCAACGCCAGGTAGACGAGGAGGATCGCGGCGGCCGCGACCAGACGGGAGGTGTCGACGAAAGAGAGCATCGGAATGCAGTCGGGGCGCGTGCGGGCCGCGGACTTGCAAGGTTGCAGACCCTTTGCAGTCGCAGACCCTCACCCCCGTCCCCTCTGCCTGAAGGCAGAGGGGCGGGAGGAGCAGGAAAGGCGCGTCTTACTGCGGCAGCACCTCGAAGGTCGCGACGTAGCTGACGCGACGCTGCTTGGCCTGCTTGAGCGAGGTCTTGTCATCCTGCAGCGAGGTCTCCAGCCAGTACATGCCCGGCTCCGGCCAGGTCACGCTGAACTGGCCATCGTCATCGGTGACCACCTTGATTTCCTGCTGCTGATTGCGATAGCGGGTGCCGCCCGCGACGATCTCGATCGGCAGCTTGGCGGCAGGCTTGCCGTCGAGCAGGAAGCGGAAGGTGGCCGCCTCGCCGGCGTACAGGTCGTTCGGGTGGGTCACCGGAGCCAGCTCCAGGCCGACGTTGGTGGGCTTGAACGCATCGGTGGTCGGCTTGCCGGCGGTCACGAAGGTCTCGACGCGACCGGCGGATTCCGACACTCGCAGGTTCTGCGCGTTTGCCGGCACTTCCTTGGCGAACCGCTCGGCGGTGCCGCGCCAGCGCTTGTTGGCGCCGTTTTCTTCGTAGTTCGCAAACAGCCCCTGGTTCACGTTGGCCAGCCGATAGGTGCCGTTCTGGGTCAGGTGCAGGTCGAAGGTGGTGCGGTACTTGCCGGTTGCGACGTTCTCGGGCTTGAGCGCCGCGCCGTCCGGGCCGGTGACCACGAGACTGTCGACGCGCAGCGGCACGTGATTGAAGTAGAACAGGTCGTTCGAGACCGCGGCGTCGACCGTGATCCACTGGTCGACGGTGGAGACGGTGGCGGAGGGCAGCAGCCAGGCCTTGTGTGCATGGCTGACCAGCGGCAAACCCAGAGCCAGAGCCGTTGCGATCGAAAGTTTGGCGATGCGATTCATGTCGTTGTCCTCGAGGGTGCTTTTAAGGATTCAGATCGAGCGTGACGGTGCCGAGCTCGCTCGCGCCTTGCGCGGTGGCGTGCTGCTTGCTGGTGGCCGGCCAGTCGAAGGGGATGCGCAGCAGTTCGCGTCCGCCGACTTCGCGCACCGCTTCGACCACCAGGTTGTACTTGCCGGGCTTGAGGCTCGCGAGCTGCTTGCTCGAGCCGCTGAAGGCCAGCGAATGCTCGCCGACCGGCTTGGTGGCGCCGGTGACGCCGTCGATCGGCATCTGCTCGGCGCGGCCGCCGCGCCGCCACCACTGCCGCAGGTCCTTGAGCCACTGCGTGCCGTCTTCCTTCTTCTTGTCGGTCTGATACCAGACGGCGAGATGGCTGGCGATGCTCTGGTCGGGGTTCTCGACCCAGGTGGCCACGTACGGCCGGTGATACTCGGCGACGCTGAGGCTGGGGATCTGGATCTTCACGTTCAGATCGGCGGCCGCGGCCGGAAGTGCCGCCAGGGCGCCGAGCGCGAATAGGGTTTTCTTCATGGTTACCTTCAATGAATGAACAGAATCGCCAGCAGCAGCGGCAGCGTCAGTCCCAGGCCCACCATCGGCCAGGTCGCCGGCCGGTGGCTGGCGTGCATTTTCAACAGCACCAGTCCGGTCACGGCGAAGATCAGCGCCGAGAACGCAAACACGTCGATGAACAGACTCCACGCCGCGCCGGTGTTGCGACCCTTGTGCAGATCGTTGAAATAGGAGATCCAGCCGCGGTCGGTGATCTCGTGCGTGACCTCGCCACTTTCCAGGTCGATGGTCATCCAGGCATCGCCGCCGGGGCGGGGCAGGGAGACGTAGATTTCTTCGGGCGACCACTCGGCCTTGTCGTCATCCGGCCGGACCGACAGGTGCTCGCCCAGCCAGCGATGCACCTCCACCGGCAGCGGATGCTTGGCGCCTTCGTCCGTCGCCAGGCTCTGCAGCGTCTTCAATAGATCTGCCGGCAGCTCGGCGGTGCTGCTGGTGACCTGCGGCTTGGCGGCGATCCAGCCGGCGTGATTCAGCGTGAAGCCGGTGATGCTGAACAGCACCATGCCGACCAGGCAGGCCGCCGCGCTCAGCCAGTGCCACTGATGCAAGTGCTTGAGCCAGAAGGCTCGGCTCTTTTGCTCAGTGGCGATTGTCGCGCGCGCAGTGGTGGCCATCGGTCAGCTGTGGTGGATCGGCGGACTCGCATCATAGTGAGAATGATTCTTATTGGCAAAGTAATTGAAGCGGGTCGCGACGTCCTTGAGATCGGCACCGTGCCGGCTGCGGGTCGTCAGTGCCGCGCTGACTTCGCTGTCAGCCTGGCCTTTTGCCGGCCGCAGGCCCGCCAGCCGATGACGATGCTGCTGGTGGAGATGACCAGCCCGGCAATCGACAGCAGCCACATCGCCAGATCCCACGCCGGTCGGTGCGCCAGCAGCCAGCGCAAGTCGAGGCTGTGGAATGCGTTGAACAGCCAGCGGTGCACGCGATCGCTGGCGCGCACCCAGCCGATGACGCGGCCGGTCTGCGGATCGACGTGGACCCAGGTGCGATCGGCATCGTCGAAGATGAAGCGCAGCACCGGCAACGTCCGCTGGGCACGGCGCGAGTACCAGTAGGCGTCTTCGTGATCGAGACGTTGGGTCGCGACCAGGTGGGCATCGGGCGCAAGGCGCGGCGCGGCGTCGATCAGATCCTGTTCGGCGAGCTTGAGCTCGGCGCCACTGATTCCATCCAGAACGGTTTTGTTCTGCGCGCCGTCGGTCAGCACGATTTGCGGTCGTCCCAGTACCCACATGAACGAAGCCTCGAGTGCTTCACGTTCATCGAGGTGCTGTAGCACCGGTAATGGCGTGCCGAACTCGACAGCGCTGTTGCCGGAATACGCGGCGACACCTGCCGCCATGCGTTGCGCATTGAATTTCTTTTCCCAGGGCACCGGCGGCCCCATCGACAACCAGCCGCTGAAAATCCAGGTCAGCAGGAACAGGCCGCCGACGATGCCGGCGAGATGGTGCCACGCCATCCAGCCGCGATACGGCGTCATCGCGCCGTTGCTGTTGCGACGCCGGATGCGCAGGCGATCGATCCCCAGCCACAATCCAGTGAGGGCCACTACGATGCCGACGCCCGAAGTCCACAGAACGACTTGGCTCCACACTGCCGGCTTGGCGCGCAGGTCGCGAAAGTACAGCCAGTGCAGCACGGCGCCCACCCAGTTCCACGTGCGTTCGCGCGCGGTCGTATCGAGCATGATTTCGCCGGAATGAGATGACACGTACAGTTCCGTGCCGCGTTCGTCGTGCAGCGCGATCCGGTACAGCGGCCGGTCGAAGTCGAAGGTGCCTGCCACGGTCCATTGATCGTTGTGCAGTGTCTGCACGGCGACGGAACCAGGCGCCTCATCCCCGGTTGCGGAACGCACGATGGCGAGCGCCTGCATCGGCGTCACATGGTCGATGATGCGGCCGTCGACTGCCGACACCGACCGCGGCGGCGATCCAGCCGGCTTGATGCGATACACCGGCTCGCCATTCATCATGACGAGCCGCAGCTCGCGCGGAAACTCCTGCAGCTTCAGCTCGCGCAGCACTTGCTCAGGCGTGAGCGTCACCTGGCTCCAATCGATCCGCTGCGACAGCGCCAGGCGCTCGGCTCGCGTCAGGTCGGGAAAGCCGACGTACATCATCACCAGGCCCGAAGCGAACCACATCACGAACAGCAGGCAGGTGGCGATGCCGAGCCAGCGATGTCCGACGATCAGCCATTTCCAGGCCGTGCTGCGCAGACTCATCGGAAGTCGTAGGTGTAGGTCAGGTTGAACGTCCGCGGTACGCCCAGCCGTCGAACCAGCATCGCGCCCGAGCCGTCGTCACGCTGAATGGAGGTCAGCCGCGTGGCGTATTCCTCGTCGAAGACGTTCTCTACGGCGGCGCCGATGCGATGGCGCCGGCCCTGATCCAGGAATACGCGTCCCGACAGGTTCACCGCGAGGTAGTCGCCGATGTTGTGCCGGCCGAGAGCGCCGACCGAGTAGTACTCGTCGCCGACCCAGTTCAGCGCCGCACTGGCCTCGACGCGCCCTTGCGGCGGCGCGAAGGTCAGCGTGGTCTTCACGAAGCTCACGGGCGTTCGCGGACGTTGCTGGTCGGATCCGTCGTCGCGCGAGCGCGTATACGTGTAGCTCGCGTTCCAGTTGAAAGCATTGCCGAGCGGGGCGGCGAGCGAAGCCTCCACACCCCGGACTTTCACGGTGCCGGCGACGTTCTCATAGCGGCCGTTCGGATAGGCCGGGTGGTCGTAGCCGACGTCGATCAGGTTGTCGATGTCGCGGGCGAAGCCGGTGAGCTGCCAGGTCAGGGCGTGCGAAGCGAGCGGGATGCGGCCGCCGATCGACAGGTTCAGGTTGCGGCTGTCCTCGGGCTTGAGGTCCGGGTTGCCGACATAGTCGTCATCGCCCGGATTGCCGATGTAATAAAGCTGCTCGGCGCTGGGCAGCAGGAAGGCGGTGGCGACGACGCCCTGGACGTACAGCGTCTGCGTGAGATCGTAGCGACCGCTCACGTTCCAGACGGTGGCGTCTTTGCCGCCGGTGCCCCTGTTGTAGCGCGCGCCGGCGGCGAGGTTCAACTTGTCGAAGGCGTCCGCGGCGGTGCGGATCTGGCCGAAGACAGCGTTCACCACCTCGGTCTCGCCGGCGATGGGGAATACATGATCTTCGCCGCGATAGTTCTGGTAGTCGTAGCCCAGGTGATATTCGAGCTTGCCGGCCGGCGTGAATTTCGCCAGCGCGGTGGCGCCGTAGTCCTTGAAACCCCAGTAGGTGCCTGGCGGGTACACCACTTCCTCTTCGAAGGTGACCGGACGGTTGCGGATGTTGGCGTAGGTGGTGTCCCAATCGTGCAGATAGGCCTTGAAGGAGAACTCCAGGGCCTCGGCGGCCTTCCAGGCGAATTTCGCCGTCACGATATCTTCGTCACGCTTGTTGTAGCTGCGCTTGGTGCGCGCCGCGGAGTTGTTGTCGAGCGTTGCATCGGTGTGGTGCCACAGAAAATCGAAGCGCGCTCGCTCGCTGAAGTCGTAGCCATACTTGAGGCCGACGTTGGCTACGTCGTAGCTGCGGTCGCGGTCCGTGGCGCTGGGCTCGTAGTGATCGAACTGCCGATAGCCGTCGCTTTTGTCCTTGGAGGCATAAACCACGAACTTGTGGTTGCCGAGAGCGCCGCGCCCATAGCCGTTCACGTGGTAGCCGTCGTTGGAGTCGGTGCCCACCGAGACCTGGCCGCCGGGCTGGTCCGAGAAGCTGCGCGTGACCATGTTGATGGCGCCGGCGACTCCCTGGGTGCCGTAGAACAGGCTTTCACCGCCTTTGAGCACTTCGATGCGCTCGATCATGCCCGCCGGCAGAGTATCCGGGCTGGTGTCGTTGAAGATCCGGTTGTTGATGCGCACGCCGTCGATCAGCCACAGCACGTCGCCGGTGCGCGAGCCCTGCAGCGAGACGTCCACATAATCGTAGGGGCCGCTGCCGGGTGAGACGAACAGTCCCGGCGCCTCGAACTGCAGGGCGGAGCTGACGTCCACGTAACCGGCCGCGGCGATCCGGTCGGCGCTCACGGTGGCCACGTCGTGGCCGTAACGGGCCAGCTCCAGCGGCAGGGTGTCCTCGATGCTGCGCGCCGTGACCAGAATTTCCTCGAGCGCGGCGCTGTCGCCCGGCTCGGCGGCGGCGTGAGCCGCAACAAGGGTGAGCGCAGCGGCGCTGCCGCGGGCCAGCGACCGGAAGAAGTAGGTGGACACGGAAATCTCCTGCATGGACGTGAGGCGCGGCGAGCCTGCGGGTCCGTACGGGAGTCATCCAGTAAATTACTGTTGGTTCTCACGTTAATTAACGTTAAGGCGGTGCATTCGGGCCCTGATTCCGGTGCTTGCGCGCCGGGAATCAGGGCCGCCGTCGTGGCGGACGCTAGAACGCTTGGTCGAAGGCCACCTCGCCCTGCACCGCGACCTGATAGGCCGAGACGCGGCGCTCGAAGAAGTTGGTCAGCTCCTGCACGTCCTGCAATTCCATGAACGGGAAGGGGTTGCGCGCGTGGTAGCGGGCCGGCAGGCCCAGCTGCGTCAGCCGCTGGTCCGCGACGTATTCCAGGTACTGACGCATCTCGCGACGGGTCAGCCCGACCACGCCGCCGGAAAGGACGTCCTCCGCGAACGCCGCCTCGCAGTCGACGGCTTCCTCGATCATCGACTGCACCTGCGACGCCCATTGCGCATCGAACAGGTGGGGCTCCTCGCGCCGCACCGTATTGATGACCTCGTAGGCGAACGTCATGTGGGCGCTTTCGTCGCGGAACACCCAGTTGGTGCCGGCCGCCAGCCCGGGCAGCAGGCCGCGTGAGCGCAGGAAGTAGACGTAGGCGAAGGCGCCGAAGAAGAACAGGCCCTCGATGCAGCTGGCGAAGCAGGTCAGGTTCAGCAGGAAGCGGCGCTTGTCGGCGTCGGTGCCGATGCGGCCGAGCGCGAACACCTCGTCGGTCCAGCGCTGGCAGAACTCCGCCTTGCGGCGGATCGAGGGAATGTTCTCGATGGCGGCGAAGGCCTGGGCGCGCCGTTGCGGATCCGGGACGTAGTTGTCGAGCAGCGTGAGGTAGAACTGGATGTGCAGCGCTTCCTCGTACAGCTGGCGCGACAAGTACATGCGCGCTTCCGGCGCATTGATGTGCCGGTACAGGCTGATCACCAGGTTGTTCGAGACGATGGAATCGCCGGTGGCGAAGAACGCCACCAGCCGCTCGATCAGGTGCCGGTCCGCCGGCGTCATGCGCTGCGACAGGTGGCCCAGGTCGATCTGGAAATCGATTTCCTCCACCGTCCAGGTGTTCTTGATGGCCGCGCGATACATCTCGTAGAAGCGCGGATAGCGCATCGGGCGCAAGGTCAGGTCGAAGCCCGGGTCGAGCAGGCAGGGCAGATCGTTCATTGGCAGGCCTCGCACAGTTCAGGATTTTCGAGAGAGCAGGCGATCGCTTCGGTGTCGCTGGTTCGCGCCTGGCCCGATCGCACCGTCGTCTTGGCGATATGAGTCGCCGGGCGCGAACGCAGGTAGTACGTCGTTTTCAGGCCGCGCTTCCACGCATACATGTACATGCTGGAGAGCTGGCCGATGTTCGGATTCGCCATGAACAGGTTCAGCGACTGGCTCTGGTCGATGAAGGCGCCGCGGTCCGCCGCCAGGTCGATCAGCGAACGCATCGGCAGCTCCCAGGCGGTGCGATAGATGGCGCGCAGTTCTTCGGGAATCCCGGCGATGCCCTGGACCGAGCCGTCGGCGAGCTTGATGGCGTTGCGCATCTCCTCGGTCCACAGGCCCAGCTGCTTGAGTTCCTCGACCAGGTAGCGATTGATCTGCAGGAAGTCGCCCGAAAGCGTCTCGCGCTTGAACAGGTTGGAGACCTGCGGCTCGATGCATTCGTAGCAGCCGGCAATGGAGGCGATGGTCGCTGTCGGCGCAATCGCGATCAGCAGGCTGTTGCGCAGGCCGTGCGTTTTGATTTCCTGCCGCAGCTCATTCCAACGCGCGGCGTCGGAGGGCGTCACGCCCCAGGCGTCGAACTGCAGCTCGCCTTGTGCTGCCCGCGTGTCAGGGAAGGCGTCGTGCGGTCCGAACTCGCGAGCCAGCTCCATCGAAGTCCGCAGCGCGTTGAAATAAATCGTCTCGGCGATCTGCGTCGACAGCGCTCGCGCTGCTTCGCTGTCGAAGGGCAAGCGCAGCTGAAAGAACACGTCCTGCAGGCCCATCACGCCGAGACCGACCGGACGCCAGCGCATGTTCGACGCACGCGCGCTGGCGATTGGATAGAAGTTCAGATCGATCACACGATCGAGCTGCCGGACCGCGACCTGGACGGTGTGCGCGAGCTTCTCGAAGTCGAACGTGTAGCCGCCATATCGGTCCTGCATCGCTTCACTTTGCAGATCGCCATGACGACTCTCCGCGGTATCGGCATTCCCGGCCGGCACGACATGACGCGCCAGGTTGATCGAGCCGAGATTGCAGACCGCGGTTTCGCCGTTGCCGGTGACTTCGAGGATCTCCGTGCACAGGTTCGACAGATGCACGGTGTTGCCGGACTTGCCGGTCTGATTGCAGGCGAGATTGGATTTGTCCTTGAACGTCATCCAGCCGTTACCGGTCTGCGCCAGCACGCGCATCATGCGGGCGTACAAGTCGCGTGCCCGCAGGGTCTTTCTGGCGAGGCCGCGCGCTTCGGCCTGGATATAGGCAGTTTCAAACGCGGGCCCGAACAGGTCCGGCAGTTCCGGTACGTCCTTGGGATCGAACAGCGACCAGGGCTCGTCGGCTTCGACGCGGCGCATGAACAGGTCGCAGATCCAGTTCGCCAGGTTGATGTGGTGGGTGCGCCGGCCTTCATCGCCGGTGTTGTCGCGCAGTTCCAGGAACGCTTCGATGTCCGCGTGCCAGGGTTCGAGATAGGCACAGGCCGCGCCCTTGCGCTTGCCGCCCTGGTTGACCGCTGCCACCGAGGAATCCAGTGTTTTCAGCCACGGCACGACGCCGTTGGACAGGCCGTTGGTGGCGCGAATCAGCGAGCCCTCGCTGCGCACGCGGTGCCAGGCGACGCCGATGCCGCCGGAGA
>DATMEZ010000116.1:0-15285 GCA_035556415.1 Povalibacter sp. | reverse complement strand
TCTCGTCCAGCCCACGTTTGCCTATGCGTATCCGGCCGAGGTCTCGCCGCTGGCGCGGCGCAACGATGCCGATCCGTTCATCACCGACCGCTTCGAGTTCTTCGTCGGCGGTCGCGAGCTCGCCAACGGCTTCTCCGAGTTGAACGACCCGGAGGATCAGGCAGCCCGCTTCCACGATCAGCTGGCGCGCAAGAAGGAAGGCGACGACGAGGCGATGCAGTACGACGGCGACTACATCCGTGCGCTCGAATACGGCCTGCCGCCGACCGGCGGCCTGGGCGTGGGCATCGACCGGCTGGTGATGTTGTTCACCAACTCACCGTCGATCCGCGACGTGCTGCTGTTCCCGTACATGCGGCCGGAGGCCTGACTCCCTTCGTCATTCCCGCGCAGGCGGGGATCCATCCGGGTCAGCGTGGAGTCCTGCAATTACTACGCGGGCAGTTTCAGCCGACCGCGTATGGCAACTCCAGCCGCGTCAGTGATGAGCTGGGAACGTCCGCGAGTGCCAGCGGCGAATTCAGCTGCGCGAGGCTGATCACCGCCAGCAGTTCGCAACCGTCAGGCGTCGCAACCGCATCGACGACATCGCCTGCGTGCGCACCGTCGACCACTACGCGCGTTCCTGGCGACGGGGCAGGACAGCTCGCACGAAAGCGGAACATGCGGCGTTTCACGGTCCCGCGAAAATGCGCGCGGGCGATGATCTCCTGGCCGGTGTAGCAGCCTTTCTCGAAACTGATTCCGCCAAGCAGATCGATGTTGAGCATCTGCGCCACGAACAGCTCGTGGCTTTCCGGGTAGACCTGCGGCAGGCCGGCGCGGATGTCCTCCAGGCGCCAGGCGTGCTCGACAGCGGGATCAGGTTCGGCTGAGGCGTCCGCCGGCGCGAGCATCAGAATGCGGTTCGTGCCGGGCCAGCGGATCAGGCTGAGTGCGTCGTGCTCCACGTGAACACCAGTGCTTTCCGGCATCGATACGCCAGCCAAAGACAGGCTGGTCGCATCGTAGGCCGCGAAGCGTTCGCTGCCGGATTCGACCTTCACTTTGGAGCGCAGCACATACTTGCGCAGGCGGGCCAGCGTGCGCTCGATCATGGCGGCTGGCAGGATCAGGACGAACGCGTCGCTGCGTTCGACCATCCAGAGCACCGCCTGCACGCGGCCCTGCGAAGAGTTGCAGCTCGCGAGCTCGACACGCTGCGGCGTAAGTCGGCTCATGTCGAAGCTGAGCTGGCCTTGCAGGTATTCGCGGGCAGCGGCGCCGGTGACCAGGATCGATCCGAAGCGCGCCAACTGCCGCCGGGGCAGGGAGGAGCCGTGGTTCATTCGCTAAATCCGAAACTACCTATCGTGACTTGAGATGCCGCCGGAGGTTTCTCGCCCGGAGGCCTTCTGGCAAACTTGCGGGCATGCCCCGCAGCCAACTGGACACATCGCTTCGCCCCGCCGACACCGGCGCCGTGACGACGGACCCAGTTTCCCACATTGCCGCACGCAAAGGGTCTGAGAAGCCGCCCGCGCCGGCAGATGCGCTGCCGGTCGAAATCGGCGGACGCGAAGGTCCCGAGCCCACGCGCTTCGGCGACTGGGAAAAGCGCGGACGCTGCATCGATTTCTAGCGGACATCGTGCCGCTTGTCTTGGGGAGTGTGCCTTTGAGCAGTCCAGCTAAACATGTCCGTCCGCTGTCGCCGTTCCTGATCTACCGGTGGCAGTACACGATGGCGTTGTCCTTCCTGCATCGAGCCGCCGGCTGTGCGCTTTCCGTCGGATTGCTGCTGCTGGTGTACTGGCTGGCTGCGGCCGCTGCGGGTGCCGACGCCTATGCCAACGCGCAGCAGGTGTTTGCAAATCCGCTGATCCGGCTGGTGCTGTTCGTCATTTCCTTCAGCTTCTTCTATCACCTGATGAACGGTGTGCGGCACCTGTTCTGGGATGCGGGCTACGGCTTCGAGAAAGCGGTCGCGCGCAAGAGCGGCTGGTTCGTGTTTCTCGGCGGGCTGGTGCTGACCGTGCTCTTCTGGATCCTGATCGGCAGCGCCGGAGGTGCCGCATGAGCCTGCGCAGTCCCGTCGGCCGGGTGCTGGGCCTGGGCTCGGCGAAAGAAGGTGTGTCCCACTGGTGGTCGCAGCGCGTTACGGCCGTCGGCCTGGTGCTGCTCGGGCTGTGGTTCGCCTGCTCGCTGGCGCAGCTGGGCCGCTTTGACCACGGTGCGATCCTCTCTTGGATCGATACGCCCACCCACGCAGTGCTGTTGAGTCTGCTGATCGGCACCGCCGCCTGGCACTCGCAGCTGGGCGTGCAGGTGGTGGTCGAGGATTACGTTTCGAACAAGGGCTGGAAGATCGTCACCATGCTGCTGGTCAATTTCATTCACGTCGCGGCAGCGGCGCTGGGCGTGTTCTCGGTGCTGCGCATCGCATTTGGAGCAGCGGCATGAGCGCTTATCAGTTCATCGATCACAGCTACGACGTGGTGGTCGTAGGCGCCGGCGGCGCCGGCTTGCGCGCCACCTTCGGCCTGGCGCATTCCGGCCTGTCCACGGCCTGCATCACCAAGGTATTTCCCACCCGCAGCCACACGGTGGCGGCGCAGGGCGGCATCAGCGCCGCGCTGGGCAACATGGGCGAGGACGACTGGCGCTGGCACATGTACGACACCGTCAAGGGTTCGGACTGGCTGGGCGATCAGGATGCGATCGAGTTCATGTGCAAGGAAGCGCCCGGCGCGGTGATCGAGCTGGAGCACTACGGTGTGCCGTTCTCGCGCACCGAGGACGGCCGCATCTATCAGCGTCCCTTCGGCGGCATGACCACGCGTTTCGGCCAGGGCACTGCACAGCGCACGTGCGCCGCGGCGGATCGCACCGGCCACGCCATGCTGCACACGTTGTATCAGCAGGCGCTGCGCCATGAAGCGCAGTTCTTCATCGAGTACTTTGCCGTCGACCTGATCATGGAGAACGGCGAGTGCCGCGGCGTCGTCGCCATCAACATGGCTGACGGCACGCTGCATCGTTTCCGTGCGCACAAGACCGTGCTGGCCACCGGTGGTTACGGTCGCGCGTACTTCTCCTGTACGTCTGCTCATACCTGCACCGGTGACGGCGGCGGCATGGTGCTGCGTGCCGGTCTGCCTCTGCAGGACATGGAGTTCGTGCAGTTCCATCCGACCGGCATTTACGGCGCCGGCTGCCTCATCACTGAAGGCGTGCGCGGCGAAGGCGGCATTCTGCGTAACTCCGCGGGCGAGCGTTTCATGGAGCGCTATGCGCCCAACGCGAAGGACCTGGCCTCGCGTGACGTGGTCAGCCGCGCGATGACGATCGAGATCCGCGAAGGCCGCGGCGTCGGCCCGCACAAGGATCACATCTATCTGCATCTGGAGCACCTGGGCGCGGACACGATTCACGAGAAGCTGCCGGGCATCGCCGAGACCGCCAAGATTTTCGCGGGCGTCGACGTTTCCAAGCAGCCGATTCCGGTGCTGCCGACGGTTCACTACAACATGGGCGGCATCCCGGCGAACTATCACGGCGAGGTCGTGACGCTGAAGAACGGCAGCCCGGACACGGTGGTGCCGGGACTCATGGCCGTCGGCGAAGCCGCCTGCGTGTCGGTGCACGGCGCCAACCGCCTGGGCTCGAACTCGCTGCTCGATTTGGTGGTGTTCGGGCGCGAAGCCTCCCGTTACTGCGCCGAGACGGTCAAGCCCGGCACCAATCACCGGCCGCTGGCGAAGGATGCGGGCGAGCTCGCAGTCAGCCGCATCGACAAGCTGCGCAACGCCAAGGGCTCGCTGAAGACGGCCGATATCCGGCTGAACATGCAGCGGGTGATGCAGGGACACGCTGCCGTGTTCCGCACCGGCGAATCGCTGCAGGAAGGCGTGCACAAGCTCTCCGAGGTCTTCAATTCGTTCGCCGACGTCAGCGTCAGCGATCGCGGCATGGTCTGGAACACCGACCTGATCGAGACGCTGGAGCTCGACAACCTGCTCGGCCAGGCGGTCGCCACCATGCACTCGGCGGTGAACCGCAAGGAAAGCCGCGGCGCGCATGCGCGCGAGGATTACCCGGACCGCGACGACCAGAACTGGATGAAGCACACGCTGTCGTGGGTGAGCGAGCACGGCGACGTGCAGCTCGACTACCGGCCGGTGCACCTGAACACGCTCACCGACGACGTCGAGCCGGTGCCGCCGAAGGCGCGAGTGTATTGATTGTTGTGAAGGATTGACTCATGGCCCAATTCCGCTTACCCGCGAATTCCAAGATCAAACCCGGCAAGGCGTTCAAGGCGGCCGCGGCTGCGAAGGACGTGCGCACCTTCCGCATCTACCGCTTCGATCCGGAGGCGGGCGAGAACCCGCGGGTCGACACCTACGAGGTCGACATGGCCGCCTGCGGGCCGATGGTTCTGGACGCGCTGATCAAGATCAAGAACGAGATCGATCCGACGCTGACCTTCCGCCGCTCCTGCCGCGAAGGCATCTGCGGCTCCTGCGCCATGAACATCGACGGCACCAACACGCTCGCCTGCACCAAGGCCTGCGACGAGGTGAAGGGCGATGTGAAGATCTATCCGCTGCCGCACATGCCGGTGGTGAAGGATCTGGTGCCGGACCTGACCGACTTCTATGCGCAGTACGCCTCGGTCAAGCCGTGGCTGCAGACGCGCACCCCCGCGCCGCCCGACCGCGAGCGGCTGCAATCCAAGGAAGACCAGGAGAAGATCGACCGGCCCTCGGCCTGCATCCTGTGCGCCTGCTGCTCGACCTCCTGTCCGAGCTACTGGTGGAACAGCGACCGCTACCTGGGACCGGCAGCGCTGCTGGCGGCGTATCGCTGGATCATCGACACGCGCGATGAGGCGACCGGCGAGCGGCTGGATGCGCTGGAGGATCCGTTCAAGCTGTACCGCTGCCATACCATCATGAACTGCACGGAAGCCTGTCCGAAGGACCTGAACCCGGCGCGGGCGATTGCAGAAATCAAGAAGCTGATCGCCGAGCGGCGGCACTGATCCGCCTGCGTCGCCCCGGATCGTCGCCGCGGTAGCCAACCACCATGTCTGCCGCAGACAATAAGGCCGATCTCGCGCGTCTGCGCTGGCGTTGCCGCCGGGGCATGCGCGAGCTCGACGTGGTATTCCAGCGGTACCTGGAGCAGCGCTATCCGCAGGCGCCCGCGGCCGAACAGCGGGCTTTCGAATCCCTGGTCGAGCTGCAGGACCCGCAACTGCTGGCATACCTGATGGGCCGGGAACGGCCGCAGGATCCGGAGCAGCTCGATGTCATTGCCTACTTCGGCGGGCTTTCCAGCGCTGAGAGTTGACGTGCGCAGGCGACGCGCCGGCCGGCGGCTCGCGTTGCTGACGTTGCTGCTGGCGACCGCTTCGCCGGCGTTGGTGGCGGGCAACATCGGCCTCGAGGCCGCCCTGGGTGGGGCAGCGGCCGTCCTGATCGTGCTGTGGATGGGGCTGATCGGTGCCGGCTGGCTGGGCGCGCGTCAAATTACCCGCGTTGTGTGGCAAGCTGACGGACTCTGGCGGCTCACCGATCGACGCGGCCAGAATTACGAAGCGACGCTGCGACCCGATACCAGAATGAGTACAAGTTTTATCTGGCTGCACTGGAATCTGCCGAATTTCCGGGATGCCTCGATGCTGCTGGCGGCTGGCGATGCGCCGGCGGATGAGCTGCGTCGCCTGCGGATTCGACTGAAACTGGACCGTCGCGCCGGTGGGCGCGCAACTTCGATGCGGACGACCGCGCGGGCACGCAAGTTCACTGCATGAAAGTCCGTTTCTTCGCCATCCATCGTGACCCGGATCTCGTTCGCGAAGCTGGCGCCTGCGCCGGCCGCGACGCTGTGTGCACAGCGAACTTTCTCGACGCCTGCGAGTCTATCGGAGCAGCCTGTGCAGCTGCCGGTCAGCCGGTCTGCCCAGGCGGGGTTGCTGGTGCATGAGTCAGGGTGTCATCCAGGACGACAATGACCAGCAGCTGGTGCAGCGGGTGCAGAAGGGCGACAAGAGCGCCTTCGACCTGCTGGTGCTGAAGTATCAGCACCGGGTGCTGAAGCTGGTGAGCCGCTTCGTGAACGACGCCGCCGAGGCCGAGGACGTCGCCCAGGAAGCGTTTCTCAAAGCGTATCGCGCACTGCCGGCTTTCCGCGGCGACAGCGCGTTCTACACCTGGCTGTACCGCATTGCGATCAACACGGCCAAGAACGCGCTGGTGTCGAACCGGCGCCGGCCAGTGGATTTCGATCTGGATCTGCAGGATCCAGATCAGTACGAGCGCCAGGCCCGGCTCAAGGAGGTCGACACGCCCGAGGGCGTGCTGCTCACGGAGGAGATCCGCCTGGTGGTGGAGAAGGCGTTGGAGCAGTTGCCCGAGGATCTGCGCACCGCCATCGTGCTGCGCGAGCTGGAGGGCTTGTCGTACGAGGAGATTGCGGAGGCGATGGACTGCCCGGTAGGAACGGTCCGCTCGCGCATTTTCCGCGCGCGCGAGGCCATCGACAAGAAGCTGAAACCGTTGTTGGATTAGCGGTGCTCGGCAGATCGGGTAACGGCGAACGACAGGATTGTGGTGATGAAGCTATGACTGATCCGGTGAAAGAGCAGCTCTCGGCCTGTCTCGATGGCGAGCTTGCCGAAGGCGAGCTGGATCTGCTGCTGAAGCGGCTGCAGCGCGATCCCGACCTGCGTCGTTCGCTGGGTGGTTACGCCCAGGTCGGCGAAGCCATGCGCAACCAGCGCCCGGTGGTGGCTTCCGCCGGATTTGCCGCCCGGATCTCCGCGGCGGTCGCGGCCGAACCCGCCTCGGCCGGCAAGGTTTCCAACGGAATCATGCGGATGTCGCCGGCGGCCCTGCGCTGGCTCAGGCCCGTCACCGGCGTCGCCATCGCCGCGGGGGTGGCCGCCGTAGCCGTGGTCTCGCTGCAGCCCACCGCCCTGGAACCGGCGCAACAGATCGCCGCCAACCAGAACGTCCCGGCGGCTGCGCCGGTGGCCGAATTGCCGGCGCCGAGCTACACGGTCCCGACCAACACCTCCGGTTCGCCGGCGTTCGTGCCGGCGGCACGGCTGACCAACTATGTGGTCGCGCACAGCGAATACTCCTCGCCGCTGTACCGCCGTACGGTGCTGAGCGGGGTCCTCTCCGACGACGATACGGGGCAAGGTGACATCGAGGCAACCTCCGACGACGACAGCGTCGTGAAGGTATCGGGCAGCACCGGGCCGCAACCCTGATGTTCGCCATCCGCTACTGCCTGCTGGTTATCTGCTGCGTCGTGGTCGCCCCGGCCCGGGCCGGCGATCCCGAAGCCCGTGAATGGCTCGAGCGCATGTCGCGCGCCCTGGCCACCCAGAACTACGAAGGCCGCTTTTTCCACCTGAGCCAGTCGCGCTCGGAGACCATGCGCATCGTCCACCGGGTGGACCGCGGCAAGATCACCGAAAAGCTGGTGTCGCTTGACGGCAGCGGCCGCGAGATCGTGCGCAACGAGTCCGAGGTGATCTGCTACCTGCCGGACAAGCGTGTGGTGCTGGTCGAGAAGCGCACCGACAACAACCAACTGCTGAGCGCGGTGCCGGTCTACAACGAGGGCCTGGAGGCGCTGTACAGCATCGAGCGCTCGGGCCGTGTGGTCAAGGCGCTGGGTCGCCGTACGCAGCTGATCCTGGTGCAGCCGCGCGACCAGTACCGGTACGGCTACAAGCTGTGGCTGGACCAGGAAACGGCGATGCCGCTGAAATCACAGCTCTATGACGCCAATGGCAACGTCATCGAACAGATCCTGTTCGCCGAGCTCAATCTGCGCGACCGCATCCCGGCGGATGAGATCAAGGCCTCGGTCTCCGGCGAGGGCTACAAGTGGCTGCGCCAGGACGCACAGCCGCGCATGGCGAATACGGTGATCGGCTGGAACGTCACCCGCCTGCCAGCCGGATTCCGGCTTACCACCTGGCGCATGCAGATCATTGCCGGCTCGGCCGCGCCGGTGCGCCACCTGGTCTATTCGGACGGACTGGCGTCGGTGTCGGTCTTCATCGAACCGCGCGACATGCAGTCCGCCCCGATGCACGGCCTGGCCAAGATGGGTGCCGCTTTCGCCTTTTCACGCGACCTCGATGGCCATCAGGTGACGGCGGTCGGCGAAGTGCCGGCAGCGACGGTCGAGGCCATCGCTGCCAGCGTGATGCGGGAGGGCTCCAAGGAGCGCCCGCCGGCGCCGCTATCGAGTTCTCCGCCGCCGTACTAGGCTGCCGCGGCTTCTTCCGATCCATCCCTGAAAGCTGGCAGCTGCAACGTCCCATGGTGGCCTGGACCGTCTATTCCCGGGAGGGCTGTTCGCTGTGCGAGCAGCTCATGGCCGAGCTGGCCGAGCTGCTGGGCCCGGCGGCTGCCGCCGCGGCCAGCGTCGTGGACATCGGCGGCGATCCGGAGCTGGAGCGCAAATACGGCCAGCGCATCCCGGTGCTGCTGGCGGACGGGGAGTTCGTCTGCGCCTACCGCCTGGACGTGGAGCGCGTCCGGGCTTACCTGTCGGCGCAATGATCGTCGAGGCCGGGCCCATCTCGAAATGGGTCCGGGGCGGCATTCCGCTATAATCCGCCGCCCTTTGCCCCAGGCCTTCGACCGATCCACCTGAATGAAGCTGATCCGTAACTTCTCGATCATCGCCCACGTCGATCACGGCAAGTCCACGCTGGCCGACCGCTTCATCCAGCTTTGCGGCGGCCTGCAGGCCCGCGAAATGGAAGCCCAGGTGCTGGATTCCATGGCCCTGGAGCGCGAGCGGGGCATCACCATCAAGGCGCAGAGCGTGTCGCTGCGCTTCAACTCGCGCGACGGCGAGACCTACCAGCTCAATCTGATCGATACCCCCGGACACGTCGACTTCTCGTACGAAGTATCGCGTTCGCTGGCCGCCTGCGAGGGCGCGCTGCTGGTGGTGGACGCCGCCCAGGGTGTCGAAGCCCAGAGCGTGGCGAATTGCTACACGGCCCTGGAGCAGGGGCTGGAAGTGGTGCCGGTGCTGAACAAGATCGATCTGCCCTCGGCCGAGCCCGACCGGGTGATCAAGGAGATCGAAGAGATCATCGGCATCGAGGCGCACGACGCATTGCGCGTCAGCGCCAAGACCGGCGAGGGCGTGGAAGACCTGCTGGAGGAGCTGGTGCGGCGGGTGCCGGCGCCCAAGGGCGATCCGGACGGACCGTTGCAGGCGCTGATCATCGATTCCTGGTTCGACAACTACGTGGGCGTGGTCTCGCTGGTGCGCGTCATGAACGGCTCGTTGCGCACCGGGGCGAAAATCCGCGTCTGGTCCACCGGGCGTGCCCATACGGTGGACAAGCTCGGCCGCTTCACGCCCAAGTCGATGGCCGCCGAAGCGCTGTACACCGGCGAGGTCGGCTTCATCATCGCCGGTATCAAGGAAATCAACGGCGCGCCGGTGGGCGACACCATCACCCTGGATGCCAAGCCCGCGAGCGAGCCGCTGGCCGGCTTCAAGCAGGTCCAGCCGCGGGTGTTCGCCGGCGTTTTCCCGGTGAATACCGAAGACTACGAGTCATTTCGCGATGCCCTGGCCAAGCTCAAGTTGAACGACTCGGCGCTGCATTACGAGCCGGAAGTGTCTTCCGCGCTGGGCTTCGGCTTCCGCTGCGGCTTTCTCGGCCTGTTGCACATGGACATCGTGCAGGAGCGGCTGGAGCGCGAGTACAACCTGGACCTGATCACCAGCGCGCCGACCGTGGTGTACGAGATCCGGCGCACGGACGGCGAGCTGGAATACGTCGATAATCCGGCCAAGCTGCCGCCCAGCAACGAGATCGAAGACCTGCGCGAGCCCATCATCACCGCCAACATCCTGCTGCCGCCGGAGCACGTCGGCGCGGTCATGAAGCTGTGTACGGAGAAGCGTGGCAAGCAGACCAAGATGCTGTACGTCGGCAGCCAGGTGTCGATGCAGTACGAGATGCCGCTGGCGGAGGTGGTGCTGGATTTCTTCGACCGGCTGAAGTCGGTGAGCCGCGGCTATGCTTCGTTCGACTACGAGTTCAACCGTTTCGAGAGCGCGCCGCTGGTGCGGCTGGACGTGCTCATCAACGGCGACCGGGTCGACGCGCTGTCCATCATCGTGCATCGTGACAACGCCTATCCGCGCGGCCGCGATCTGGTCGACAAGATGCAGGAGCTGATCCCGCGCCAGATGTTCGAGGTGGCGGTGCAGGCGGCCATCGGCAACGCCGTCGTGGCGCGCGCCACGGTCAAGGCGCTGCGCAAGAACGTGCTGGCCAAGTGCTATGGCGGCGACATCTCGCGCAAGCGCAAGCTGCTCGAGAAACAGAAGGAAGGCAAGAAGCGCATGAAGCAGGTGGGGGCGGTGGAAATTCCGCAGGAAGCGTTTCTGGCGGTGCTGAAAATAGGCAAGGACAAGTGAGCATACGTCCATGACTTTCGATTTTTCTTTGATGCTGTCGGTGGCGACGCTGGTGACGGGCGTCATCTGGGGACTCGACGCCTGGTTGTGGAAGCCGCGGCGCGTCGAAGCTGCGGCCGCGCGTGGCGTGGCGCCCGAGAACGTGCGCGAGCCGGTGGTGGTGGAGTACGCGCGTTCGTTCTTCCCCGTCATCCTGATCGTGCTGGTGATCCGCTCGTTCCTGTTCGAGCCGTTCCGGATTCCATCGGATTCCATGATGCCGACGCTGCTGGACGGCGATTTCATTTTTGTGAGCAAGTTCGCGTACGGGCTGCGGCTGCCGGTGCTCAATACCAAAATCGTCTCGATCGGCGAGCCCCAGCGCGGCGATGTCATCGTGTTCCGGCTGCCTTCGGACCCGTCGGTGAACTACATCAAGCGACTGGTGGGGCTGCCGGGCGATCACATCATCGTGCGCGATCGAGTGGTGTACGTGAACGGCAAGATGATGTCGGTGCAGCTCGACGGCAGGTACCAGGGCCCCGGCAACACGGGTGCCCAGGCGGATGCGCAGCTGGGCGAAGAGGATCTGGGCGGCGTCAAGCACCGGGTGCTCTACATCCCGGAGCGCGATTCGCGCGACTACGACCAGGTGATACCGGAGAATCATTACTTCTTCATGGGCGACAACCGCGACAACAGCCGCGACAGCCGCTTCGAGGAAGTCGGTCTGGTGCCGCAGCAGAACCTGGTTGGCAAGGCCGTGCGCATCTGGCTCAACTGGGACTTGCCGAACACACCGCTGTGGAATCGGATCGGGGAAGCCATCAAGTAGGCGCTGCCGGCGGCGCGCGGCGCTGGATCGGAATACAAAGGTTCGCAGGGCAGGAGAAACCGACAATGTTTGCACGTCAGCGCGGCGCGACCCTGATTGGCATGCTGGTCATCGTGGGCATTCTCGGCATCGGGCTGTACGCGGCCATCCGGCTGACGCCGCTGTATTTCGAGTACATGGAAGTGGTGCGCGCGATGGAGCAGACGGCCAACGAGAGCAAGGGCGAGGCGACCTCGCCGCAGACCCTGCGCACCTCGCTGGACCGGCGTTGGACGGTGGAAGACATCAAAAGCATCGATCCCAAGGAAATCGAGATCAAGAAGAACGGCAAGGGCTTCACCATGCGCGCCTATTACCGGGCCGAGGCGCCGTTCATCGCCAACGTCTCGCTGGTGGTCGATTTCGACAAGAGCGTCGATGTCGTTCAGTAAGCCGATCCCGACGCATGCCCACGTAGCTCCGCGGAAGTGTCGTTGAAGTCCGCCGCTGCCTGGTTGCAGGACACGTTCGGCTACACCTGCCGCGATGCCAGCCTGCTCGAAGCCGCGCTGACGCACCGCAGCGCCGGAAGCGCGCATAACGAGCGGCTGGAATTCCTGGGCGATGCCATCCTCAATTGCGTGGTCGCACAGCTGGTGTTCCGGGAATTCGCCAGCGCCACCGAAGGCGACCTGTCGCGCTTCCGGGCCAGCCTGGTGAGCGGTGAGTCGCTGGCCGTGATCGCCGCCGAGATCGATCTCGGATCGCAGCTGCGACTGGGCTCCGGCGAGCTCAAGTCCGGCGGCTTTCGCCGCAAGTCGATCCTGGCCGATGCGCTCGAGGCGCTGTTCGGCGCCATCTACCTGGATGGCGGTTTCGGCGCCGCCGAGCAGGTGATCGAGCGACTGTTCGCGCCGCGGCTCGATCGGCTGCCGAGCGCGGCGGAACTGAAGGATCCCAAGACCCGTTTGCAGGAAGCGCTGCAGGCAAAGGGCCTGCCCCTGCCGGTCTACACGGTCGAATCCACCAGCGGCGAGGCGCACAATCAGCAGTTCGAGGTCAGCTGCAGCGTCGCGGTATTGAAACTGAAGGCGGTGGCCAGTGGGCCCGGCCGGCGCCGGGCGGAGCAGGCTGCCGCCAGCCAGGTGCTTGAAGCACTGTCGAAGACTTGAGAGAGCTCATGGGCGAACCCCCCCTGTCCGATGAAGTCGTGTCCACCGAAGACGGATCCGGCGCCACGCATCCCGATTTCGATCCCGGCTTCCGCTGTGGCTTCGTCGCCATCGTCGGCCGGCCCAACGTCGGCAAATCGACGCTGCTGAACGCGCTGCTGGAGCGCAAGGTGAGCATCGTTTCGCACAAGCCGCAGACCACGCGCCACCGTATCCTGGGCATCCTGAACAGCCCGGTCTCGCAGATCATTTTCGTGGATACGCCCGGCCTGCATTCGGGCGGCAAGCGCGCCATGAACCGCCACATGAACCGCGCCGCGGTCATGTCGCTCAATGATGCGGACATGAACCTGTTCGTGGTCGAGGCGTTGCGCTGGGCCGACGAGGATGAGCGCATTCTCCAACAACTGGTGCAGCGCGGCCGGCCGATCATCCTGGCGGTGAACAAGGTGGACAAGGTGACGCCGCGCGAGCGCCTATTGCCGTTCATCGAGGAGATCAGCCGCAAGGCGCACTTCGCCGAGGTCGTGCCGATGTCGGGGCTCAAGCACAGCAATCTGCAGACGATGCCTGCGCTCATCACCAGCCAGCTGCCGCTGTCGCCGCCGCATTTTCCGCTGGACCAGGTCACGGACCGCACTCCGGAGTTCCAGGCCTCGGAGATCATTCGCGAGAAGCTGACGCTGCGGTTGCACCAGGAGCTGCCGTACGGCCTGACGGTGCAGATCGAGCGCTTCGCAGAGGAAGAGGGACGCCTGCTGATCAACGCCGTGATCTGGGTCGAGCGCACCGGCCAGAAGGCCATCGTGATCGGCCACGGTGGTGAGCAGCTGAAGGAGGTCGGCCGGGCAGCGCGCCTGGAAATGGCCGAGCTGTTCCAGCGGCCGGTGCACCTGGAGCTGTGGGTGAAGGTGAAAGAGAACTGGTCCGACAGCGAAGCGGCACTGCGGCAGCTCGGCTACGAGTCGTGAGGGCGCGATGCCCGAGCCGCGTCGCGTCCAGCTGCAGCCGGCCTATGTGCTGCACCATCGACCGTATCGCGATACCAGCCGCATTCTCGAACTGTTCACGCGTGACTATGGTCGTGTGACCGTTTTCGCCCGCGGCGCACGCGGCGGCGGGCGCAAGGGCGATTCGCTGATGTCCATGCTGCAACCGTTCAATCGGCTGCTGGCATCGTGGCAGGCCGGTAGCGAAGCCGGCACGCTGACGGCGGTGGAGTTCGACGGCGGGTATTCCATCCTGCCACCGGACCGTCTGGTGAGCGGTTACTACCTCAATGAGCTGCTGCTCAAGCTGTTCGCACGACACGACGGCCACGCCGAGGTGTTCGATCTATACCTGCGTACGGTCGATGCGCTGAAGTCTTCCCCGGATCCGGCCCGCGCGCTGCGCCTGTTCGAGAAGCGCCTGCTGGAAGCACTCGGCTATGGCCTTGCGCTCGCGCACGAGGCGGAGTCAGGCGCGGCGCTCGATCCCGAGCGGGCCTACTTGTACCGACTGGAGCAGGGGGCCATACCTGCCATCGATGCTTTTGAGGGCAGCATGGTCTTCTCGGGTGCCTCGCTGCTGTCGCTCGCTCACGAAGAACTGCACGACGCGGTAAGTTGCCAGGATGCGCGACGCCTGTTGCGCGCGGCTCTGGACCGCTGTCTGGAAGGCCGGGAGCTGAAGAGCCGCACAGTAATGCTGGCGCTGCGCAAGAATCGGCGCGAGGGCTAGCGATCAGCCGCGAGCTCCTGAGGTTTCCAATGACGGCCGCCGCGACGAATTCGGCACTGGCCATCGAGCGCACCGGCGGTGCACACTTCGCTCTGATTTTCCCGGGTCCTCATCCATGTCCAACTCGCTGCACCTCGGTGTCAATGTCGATCACGTCGCTACGCTGCGCCAGGCGCGGCGCACGACTTATCCGGATCCGCTGTTTGCTGCGCTGGTCGCCGAACAGGCAGGTGCTGACAGCATCACCATCCATCTGCGCGAGGACCGGCGGCACATCCAGGATCGCGACGCGCATCTGTGCCAGCAGGCATTGCAGACCAGAGTGAATCTGGAAATGGCGGCGACCGAGGAGATGGTCCGCATCGCTTGCGAGGTCAAGCCGGCGGATTGCTGCCTGGTGCCGGAACGGCGCGAAGAAGTCACGACCGAAGGCGGCCTGGACGTGGCGGGGCAGGAGAGCGTCCTCAAGCCGATCTGCGCGCGGCTCAAGGCAGCCGGTATTCGCGTTTCGCTGTTCATCGATCCGGAGCCTGCGCAGCTCGATGCTGCCGTACGAGTCGGCGCGCCGGTGATCGAGCTGCATACCGGCGCCTATGCTGAAGCAACCGGCGAAGCGCTGGCTCGTGAGCTCAAGCGTGTACAGGACGCGGCTAGATATGCATCGAGAATCGGGCTGACGGTCCACGCCGGTCACGGTTTGAATTATCACAATGTCCAGCCGATCGCGGCGATCACCGAGATCGTCGAGCTCAACATCGGCCACGCCATCGTCGCGCGTGCTGTCATCGACGGCATGAGCGCCGCGGTCGCCGAGATGAAGCGTCTGATGCTGCAAGCGCGCGGCGCTTGAGAGCCGGCACCCGATCATGATTTTCGGTATCGGCACCGACGTCGTACGCATGGATCGCATCCGCAAGATCCACGAGCGCTACGGCGAGCATTTCGTCGAACGCCTGCTGTTGCCGCAGGAGCTGGAAGCATTCCGCGGTCACGCACGGCCGGTCCGTTTCCTGGCAATGCGCTTCGCCGCCAAGGAGGCTATCGTCAAAGCGATGGGCACCGGGTTTGCGCACGGCATGTGGATCCGCGACTGCGGCGTGGTCCCCAACGCCTGGGGCAAACCGGAAATCGTCTG
>DATMEZ010000115.1:0-21395 GCA_035556415.1 Povalibacter sp. | reverse complement strand
AAACTGACGGCGCGCGATCTGATGCCGCCGCAGGAAAAGGGTAAAGAAGTCGATGCCATGCCGTAGGGCGAATTCAAAGAGCTGCACGTGAACTGGATCGTCTGGCTCGGCTTCTTCGTCATCTTTCTAAGCATTCTCCTGCTCGATCTGAGCGTCCTGCACCGCGAGTCGCGCGCCATGGAAGTGCGCCAGGCGCTCGGCTGGACGGTGGTGTGGATCACCGTGGCGATGTCGTTCGCCGCGCTGGTGTACGGGCTGTACGAACACAGCTGGTTCGGCTGGCATGCCGGCGCCGGCCCGGGCGGGGCCGAAGCGGCGTTGCAGTACGTCACCGGCTATCTGCTCGAATGGTCGCTGTCGGTCGACAACATCTTCGTGATCGCCGTGATCTTCAGCTTCATGAAGATCCCGGCCCAGTACCAGTACCGCGTTCTGTTCTGGGGCATCGTCGGCGCCATCGTGCTGCGTGGCCTGATGATCGCGATGGGTGCGGCGCTGATCCATGCCTTCGACTGGATGTTCTACGTCTTCGGCGCCATCCTGCTGCTCTCGGCGGCGCGCATGCTGAAAACGGACGACGAGTTCGATCCGTCCAAGAGCGTGCTGGTGCGGGTGGCGCGGCGTGTCTACCCGGTGACGGACAAGCTCGACGGTGAGCGGTTCTTCACCATCGTCGACGGCGCACGCGCCGCGACGCCGCTGTTCGTAACGCTGCTGCTGGTGGACTTCGCGGACGTGGTGTTCGCGGTCGATTCGATCCCGGCCATCTTCGCCGTGACCCAGGACCCGTTCATCGTCTTCACTTCCAATGCCTTCGCCATCCTGGGGCTGCGCTCGCTGTATTTCGCGATCGCGGGTCTGATGGTCATGTTCCGCTACATCAAGTACAGCCTGATCTTCATCCTGGCCTTTGTCGGCGTGAAGATGATGCTGCATCATCACGTCGAGATTTCGCACGCCCTGTCGCTGGCCATCATCGTCGGCTTCCTGTTGATCGGCGTCGTGGCCTCGTTGTGGGTGTCGCGCCGCGAGCGCGTGTCTGAAACCGATCTGGGAGAATGATTCGTGTTGGAAATGCTGGCTGATCCGCAAGTCTGGCTTGCCTTCGCCACCCTGACGGCGCTGGAGATCGTTCTCGGCATCGACAACATCATTTTCATTTCCATCCTGGTCGGCCGGCTGCCCAAGGCGCAGCAGGCGCGCGGCCGCACGATTGGCTTGTCACTGGCGATGCTGACGCGCATCGCGCTGCTGCTGTCGATCACCTGGGTGATGAGTCTGTCGTCCGATCTGTTCAGCGTGTTCGGGCAGGGCGTTTCCGGCCGCGATCTCATCCTGATCGGCGGTGGCCTGTTCCTGCTGGCGAAGAGCACGCTGGAGATTCATCACGGGCTGGAAGGAGCTGAGGAAGAAGAGCGCACCGTGAAGGGCAGTGCCAGCTTCCTCAGCGTCATCACCCAGATCGCCATCATCGACATCGTGTTCTCGCTGGATTCGGTCATCACCGCCGTCGGCATGGCCGATCACGTCGAAGTGATGATCGCGGCGGTGATCATGGCGGTGCTGGTGATGATGTTCCTGGCCGGGCCGATCAGCGACTTCGTCGACCGCCACCCGACCATCAAGATGCTGGCGCTGTCGTTCCTGATCCTGATCGGCATGGCGCTGGTGGGCGAGGGTTTCGAGTTCCACATCCCCAAGGGCTACATCTACTTCGCCATGGCCTTCTCGGTGGCGGTGGAGATGCTCAACATCCAGATGCGCAAACGCCAGACGCAAGTGGCCGAGCCGCTGAAGTTGCGCAAGAAGCTCGAAGAAGAACCGGCGCCTGATTTACTCATCCCCGATCATTCCCGCGCAGGCGGGGATCCATCCGGATCGTCAGATGGACTGCCGCCAGCGCGGGAGTGAGTAAATCCTGGGTGCCGTCAGCCGTCGCTGCCGTCTTCGCTCACGCGCTTCTTGTGAGCGTTGACCAGGTATAGGTTGTACAGCGCCACGAACAGCGGGAACAGGTTGGAGAGGATGCCGACCGAGTCGTTCTTGCCGAACACGAAGTAGCTCAGCAGCAGCACGCTGCCGGCCGCGCTCATGTACCAGAACGTGGTCGGCAGCACCGGCTTGCCCGAGATGCGTGAGGCCACCAGTTGCACGAACCAGCGGCCTGCGAACAGCAGCACGCCCAGGTAGCCCACGATCTTCCACGGTGTCACGGTGACACCGAACATCACGAACAGGATGTCGTTCATGGCCGCTCCCCGAGGAGCTCCTGTTACTTCCGGTTGCGCAGCACGCTGTGCCGGTAGCTGTAACCGAAGTAGATCGCAAAGCCGATCAGGATCCAGCCCGACATCCAGTGCCAGTTGTCCTCAAAGGCCCGCAGGAACAGCCAGAAGCAGGTGAGGGCGCCGAGCGTGCAGATGACGGGTGCGAACGGCACGCGGAAGGCGCGAGGCAGATCGGGCTTGGTCTTGCGCAGCACCAGCACGCCGATGCACACCGTGGTGAAGGCGAGCAGGGTGCCCATCGATACCAGATCGCCCAGCACGTTGATCGGCAGCAGGCCGGCCAGCGCGCAGGCGATGACGCCGACGAAAATGGTGCCGACGTGAGGTGTCTGATGGCGCGGGTGCACGCGGCCGAACATGCGGCCGATCAGGCCGTCTTTGGACATGGCGTAGAAGATGCGGGTCTGGCCGATGATCATCACCAGGATGACCGAGCTCAAGCCGGCGATGGCGCCGATTTCCACCACCGTCTTCAGCCACAGCAGATTCGGATAGGCCTCCAGCGCCGTGGCAACCGGCTTGGCCGTGCCCAGCAGGGTGTAGGGCATCATGCCGGTCAGTACGGCCGAGACCACGATGTACAGCAGCGTGCACAGCACCAGCGAGCCGAGGATGCCGATCGGCATGTCGCGCTGCGGATTCTTCGCTTCCTGCGCGGCGGTCGAGACTGCATCGAAGCCGATGTAGGAGAAGAACACGATGGAGGCACCGCGCACTACGCCATCCCAACCGAAACGCCCGGGGCCTTCGGCCGGCGGAATGTACGGATGCCAGTTGGCCGTGTTCACGTACTTCAGGCTGAAGGCCACGAACATCAGGATGACCGTGACCTTGATGGCGACGATGATGGAGTTGACGAAGGCGGACTGAGCGATGCCGCGGTAGCACAACGCCGCTACGGCGGCGACGATGGCGATCGCCGGCAGGTTGATGAGCGCGCCAGTGGTCACCAGGCGGCCGTCGACCACGTTCAAGGGGGCCGAGACCAGTGTCGCCGGCAACCCCAGCGGCATGCCGGTGATGTCGCCGATCGAATGCAGCAGGCTGTTGAAATAGCCCGACCATCCGACCGCCACGGTGGAGGCCGCGAACAGGTATTCCAGCACCAGGTTCCAGCCGATGAACCAGGCGATGAACTCGCCCAGGGTGGCGTAGGAGTAGGAGTAGGCGCTGCCCGAGACCGGCAGCATGGCCGCGAACTCGGCGTAGCACAGGCCGGCGAAGGTGCAGGCGATGCCGGCCAGTACGAAGCTCAACGTGACGGCAGGTCCGGCGTGGTTGGCGGCGGCCTGACCGGTCAGTACGAAGATGCCGGCGCCGATGACCGCGCCGATGCCCAGCATCACCAGATGCCTGGCGGTGAGGGCTCGTTTCAGCGTCGCTTCGCCTTGCAGCGACCCTTCGGTCTCGCCGGCGTCGACGTGCGGCGATGCCTCGACCGGCTTCGTAATAAAGAGGTTCACTCGAGCTCTCCTCCCAATCGAAAGTTGGACTGCAGCTCAAAGGCCGATGCGGCGCCCGGCCATGGTTTTTCTTCAGGCCGGTCCCGCGGCCCAGCTCATCATCGAGATCGGCTTATCACGAAAAATTGTGGCCCGGACTGTACCGGACGAATCCTGGCGAGGCCAGCGCGGCGATTGCGCGTTCGCCATGACTCAAGTGAACGTCCTCAAGTGAACGTCTCAGGCACGTTGGGCGCCAATGCTTCGAGCAGTGCTGCATGCACCTTGGGAGAACCGGCGAGGATGTGTCCCTGTTGATTGTATTCAGCGCCGCGCAGCGTGCTCACCAGGCCGCCGGCCTCGGTGATCAACAGCGTGCCGGCCGCCGTATCCCAGGGAGCGAGCCCGAACTCCCAGAAGCCGTCGAGGCGCCCGGCGGCAACGTAGGCCAGATCCAGGGCCGCCGAGCCGGGGCGGCGAATGCCGGACGTGCGTTGTATGACGGTCTTGAGCATCGCCATGTAGTTATCCAGCCAGCGCACGTTCGAGCGATAGGGGAAGCCAGTGCCGATCAGCGCGCCTTCCAATCCCGCATGGCTGCTGACGCGGATCCTGCGGCCGTCGAGTTGCGCACCCTCGCCGCGCGAGGTGGTAAAGAGCTCCTGGCGCAGCGGATCGTATACGACGCCATGCTCAATGCGGCCGCGCCGCGCCACTGCAATCGACACCGAGAACTGCGGGAAGCCGTGGACGAAATTGGTGGTGCCATCCAGCGGATCGATGATCCAGGTGAACTCGCTTTCGCCGCGCGCGCCTTCCAGCTCGCCGCTTTCCTCGGCCTGCACGGCGTGGTCGGGATAGTGCTTGCGGATGGTCTCGATGATGTCGCGCTCGGCCGCCAGGTCGATCTCGGTGACGAAGTCGTTCTGTCCCTTGGCCCGGATGTCCAGGCGATGCAGCCGGTTCATGCCCCGGACGATGATTTCCCCGGCACGGCGGGCGGCGCGAACGGCAATATTGACCAGCGGTTGCATGTATTCCTCAGGCGGCGGCGGTGGCAAAGAGCGTCAGAGGCGGCAAGCGCCTCGAGGGGCCGATAGAATACCAGCTCAATGTCTATCCGCATCGTCCTTGTCGATCCCAAACACCCCGGCAACATCGGGGCTGTGGCGCGTGCCATGAAGAACATGGGGCTGCGCGAGCTACGCCTGGTTCGTCCGGCGCTTTTTCCGCACACGGAGGCCACGGCGCGCGCCTCGGGCGCGGACGACGTACTCGACGCGGCACAGGTGCACGAGGACTTCGGTCAGGCGATTGCCGATTGTGGGCTGGTGGTCGGAACCAGTGCGCGCCAGCGACATATGCCCTGGAATCTGGTGGAGCCGCGCGAATGCGCGCCACAGATCGTGCAAGCCGCAAGTGCGGGCGGGGCTGCTATCGTGTTCGGGACTGAACGCACCGGGCTCACCAATGTCGAACTGGAGCGTTGCAACCTGCTGCTGACCATTCCCACGGATTCGGACTACAGCTCGCTGAACCTGGCGATGGCGGTGCAGGTCGTGACCTATGAGTTGTGGCTTGCCGCCCGTCCCGGCGCGCCGCAGCCACCGCCGCGAGAGGTGCCGCTCGCCAGCGCAGAGGAGATGGCGCGCTTGTACGTCCACATCGAACAGGTGCTGGAGGCAATCGATTTCCGCGATCGCACCGGCGGGGGGCACCTGATGACGCGGATCCGCCGCCTGTTCAATCGAGCGCAGCTGGATCAGAACGAGATGAACATTCTGCGTGGCATCCTGACTGCGGTTCAGTCGCGCCGCCGGCCGGCGGCGCGAGTCCGCTGAAGGAGGTTCTCGTGAACACCGCGATCTATCTCGACTATGCCGCCACCACGCCGGTGGACCCGCGCGTGGCCGAGCGCATGATCGAATGCCTGCTGCCGACTGGCGAGCACGGTAATCCTTCATCGGCAGGCCACGCCTTTGGCCGGCGCGCCCGTGCGTTGGTCGAGAAGGCGAGGGCACAAGTTGCTGCGAGCATCGGCGCGCGCCCCGAGAACATCGTCTGGACGTCCGGAGCGACCGAGTCCGACAACCTGGCGATTCTCGGCGTGGCGCGCTTCCATGCGGATCGCGGCCGTCACATCGTTTCTTCCCGGACCGAGCACAAGGCGGTGCTGGATGCGCTCAAGCAGCTGGAGCGCGAAGGATTCGAGGTTACGTACCTGAAGCCGGATTCGCAGGGCATCGTGCATCCGCAGCAGGTGAGCGAAGCGTTGCGCAGCGATACGCAGCTGGTGTCGCTGATGCACGTCAACAATGAAACCGGCGTGATCAACGATATCGCGGCCGTCGGTCAGCTGTGCCGTGAGCGCGGCGTGCTGTTCCATGTCGATGCCGCGCAAAGCGTCGGCAAGCTCCCCGTCGACGTGCAGGCCCAGTGCGTGGATCTGCTGTCGGTGACAGCACACAAGGCTTACGGGCCGAAAGGCATCGGCGCGTTGTACGTGCGGCGTCAGCCGCCGGTCGGCCTGCGGCCGATCCTCCACGGCGGCGGTCAGGAATCCGGCTTGCGTTCGGGTACGTTGGCAACTCATCAGATCGTTGGCATGGGCGCCGCATTCGAGCTGGCCGCTGCCGAACGCGAGGCGGATTGCGCCCGTCTGCGAGTCTTGCGTGATCGGCTGTGGCAGGGTCTTGCAGCCGTCGGCAACGTCGAGCTCAACGGCCACCCTGAGCAGCGCGTCTCCAATGTTCTCAACGCGAGCTTTCATGGCGTGGAAGGCGAGAGTCTGCAGTTTGCGTTGCGCGAGCTTGCGGTCTCTGCCGGATCGGCGTGCTCCTCCGCTTCGGAGGAAGCTTCGTATGTTCTGCGTGCGCTCGGGCGCAGCGATCAGCTCGCACAGAGTTCGTTGCGCTTCAGTCTCGGCCGCTTCACGACCGACGCCGAGATCGACATGGCCATCGAGGCCGTCGGCCGCGAGGTGCGACGGCTGCGACAGCTGGGAAATGCAACGTGAGCTTCGAGGTCTCTTCCGCGCTCGACTACTCGGCCACGGTGATCGAGCATTTCGAGCGGCCCCGCAACCCCGGACATTTCGATCCGGCACCCGGCGTCATTGCCGCTACGGCCGGTCGCCGCGATCAGGGCGTGCAGTTCCACCTGAGCGCGCAAGTTGCCGGCCCTGTCATTCGTGCGGCGCGGTTCGAGGTTTACGGCTGCCCGCACTGCATTGCCGCCGGCTCCTGGCTGTCGCAGCGGCTGGTCGGCGCCACACTGGACGAGCTGCGCAGCTGGAACTGGCGCGAAGCCGCCGATGCGCTGCAGATGCCGGCCGAAAAGCGGGGGCGACTTCTCATCCTGGAAGACGCGGTGCGGGCTCTGGCTGAAGCCTGGGCACGCTTGGCATAAGATCATGCCATCCGCACGCTTGACTCTGCGGCCGCGCGCCGCAACATGTAGGCCATGTCGATCTCGCTGACTCTCGCCGCTGCCGACCGTGTCCGCACATTCCTGACCCGCCGGGGTCATGGCCTGGGCCTGCGCCTGGGCGTGAAGAAAACCGGCTGCTCGGGTTTCGCCTACGTGGTCAACTATGCCGACGACCTCGGCACGGACGATGTCGTGTTCGAGCAGCAGGGCGTGAAAGTCATCGTCGACCGTGACTCGCTCGGCTACATCGACGGCACCGAGATCGACTTCGTCAAGCAGGGCCTGAACGAGGCCTTCCGCTTCCGCAACCCCAACGTGAAGGGCGAGTGCGGTTGCGGCGAGAGCTTCACGGTGTAAGAGACCGTCAGCCCGGTCTGCCCGAGGCAGAGGCCGCGCGATAGTGCGCAGGTGAGGGCTCTTCTCTAACTCCTCGTCGCCATTCGTTTTCTTGCCGCACCCGACCCCGGCGGGTAGACTGCGCGGCGCGTAAATCCGGCCCCCGTTTTCCATTGTCCGGCCGCGCTTCGGCGGGACGGGGCTAACTCATTGTTTTTCACCTGATCTTTGAGGTCGACGATTTCCATGGCCCTTGAACGCACCCTTTCGATTGTGAAGCCCGATGGCGTCCAGAAGAACGTGATCGGCGAGGTTTACCGCCGCTTCGAGCAGGCCGGCCTCAAGATCGTCGCCGCCCGCATGCTGCACCTGAGCCAGGCGCAGGCCGAAGGTTTCTACACCGTGCACCGCGAGCGTCCGTTCTTCAAGGACCTGGTGAAGTTCATGACTTCCGGCCCGGTCATGGTGCAGGTGCTGGAAGGCGAGAACGCCGTGGCCAAGAACCGCGAGCTGATGGGCGCCACCGACCCGAAGAAGGCCGACAAGGGCACCATCCGCGCCGACCTGGCTTCGGGCATCGAAGAGAACGTCGCGCACGGTTCGGACAGCGTCGACAACGCCAGGATCGAGATCGCCTATTTCTTCGCCGCGGCCGACCTCTGCCCGCGGACCCGCTGATCCGCACACTCTCATGAGCTGCGCCGCCGCCAAGACGAATCTGCTCGGGCTGACCCGGCCCGAGCTCGAAGCGTTCATCGCGGCGATGGGCGAGAAGCCGTTTCGTGCCCGGCAGCTCCTGAAGTGGCTGTACAAGCGCGCCACCAGCGACTTCGACCAGATGACCGATCTGGCGAAGTCGTTTCGCGAGCGCCTGAAGGAAGTGGCCGAAGTCGTCACGCCCGAGATCCGGCTCACCCAGGTTTCGAGCGACGGCACCCGCAAGTGGCTCCTGTCGATGGCGGGCGCCGCTTCGCGCAACGCCGGGCCGGATGAGATCGACGCCCGGCAGGCGATCGAGATGGTGTTCATTCCCGAGCCGGGCCGCGGCACGCTGTGCATTTCCAGCCAGCTCGGCTGCGCCATGGATTGCACCTTCTGCTCGACCGCGCAGCAGGGCTTCAACCGCAACCTGAGCGTGGCCGAAATCGTCGGCCAGGTGTGGCTGGCCAACCGCGAGCTGGGTTACGAGGCCGGCGGCAATCGCGTGATCACCAACATCGTGTTCATGGGCATGGGCGAGCCGCTGGCGAACTATCGCAACGTGGTGCCGGCTGCCGAGATTCTCATGGACGATCTGGGTTTCGACATCTCGCGCCGCCGCGTGACCGTCAGCACCTCCGGCCTGGTGCCGCAGATGCTGAAGCTGGCCGAAGAAACCAATTGCGCGCTGGCAGTTTCGCTGCACGCGCCGAATGACCAGTTGCGCGACGAACTGGTACCGATCAACCGCAAGCACAAGATTGCCGAGCTGCTGGACGCCTGCTGGCAGTACGTGAACAAGCAGAACGCGCGCAGCATCACGTTCGAGTACGTGATGCTGGACGGTGTGAACGACCAGCCCGAGCACGCGTTCGAGCTGGTGCGGCTGCTCAAAGGCCGGCCGGCCAAGGTCAATCTGATTCCGTTCAATGCGTTTCCCGGCACCCAGTACCGGCGCTCCACGCCGGCAGCCATCGAGCGCTTCCGCGACATCTGCAATTCACACGGCGTGATTGCGACGACGCGCCGCACCCGCGGTGACGACATCGATGCAGCCTGCGGCCAGCTGGTGGGGCGGGTGCGCGACCGGACGACCGTACGCCTGGGATCCAAACTCATTTCCGTGGCGGTGCAACCGTGATTCGACCGGCGCTGATCGCGACTTTGCTGTCCTGTGCCGTTGCGGCCTGCACCACCACGAGCACCCAGCCGCTGTCGGTGCCGCAGCCGAATCGCGCCTCGGACATCAATCTGGAGCTGGGCGTCGACTATTTTCGCAAGGGCAATCTGAAGGCGGCCAAGGAAAAACTCGATCGCGCCGTCGAGCAGAATCCGCGCAACGCGCGGGCGCATGCAGCATCGGGCCTGCTGTACGACACGCTCAACGACCCCAAGAAGAGCGACTCGCATTTCGTCAAGGCGCTGGATCTCGATCCGCAGAACCCGGAAATCCTGAACAACTACGCGGTGATCCTCTGCAAGCGTGGCAAGGCCGAGCAGGGTGAGAAGTATTTCGTCAGGGCGGCATCGAACCCGCTCTACAAGACGCCGGAAGTGGCTTACCTGAATGCGGGCAACTGCGCTCGCGGCGCCGGCGATCTGAAGAACGCGGAAGGACATTTCCGCAAGGCGCTGTCCGTGTCTCCGCGGTTCGCCCGGGCGCTGTACGAGATGGCGGACCTGGAGTACCAGCAGAACAACTATCTGTCGGCGCGCGGCTTCCTGGAGCGCTACCTGGAAACGGGCAGGACCGACTCGACGACCTTGTGGCTGGCGTTGCGCATCGAGCAGGGCCTGGGCAACGCCGCGGGCGCCAGCAGCTACGCGCAACGGCTGAAATCGGAATATCCCTCCGCGGCAGAAACCCAGGAATTGCTGAAGTCCGAGCGGAATTCCGGATGAGCATCGATTCAGGCGGAGCGTCCGACAACGTCGAGCCGGCAGCGACGCTGCCCACACCTCCCAAGTCCGGCCGACCGACTCCCGGCGAGTTGCTGCGCCACGAACGCGAGCGGCGCGGCTTGTCGGTGCAGCAGATGGCCGACGAGCTGCATCTGGACGTCAAGGTGATCCATGCGCTGGAGTCCAACGACTTCCAGCTGCTGGGCGTGCCGGTCTACGCCAAGGGGCATTTGCGCAAGTATGCGAGCGTGCTGGGGCTGTCGCCGGACGAGGTGATCACGCACTATCAGGCGCTCAGCGACACCCCGGCGATGCCGCAGGTGGTTCCGGCCGTGACCGCGCCGCCGCAACTGCGGCCGCGGGTATCGCTGCGGGTGCCGTTGTGGATCGTGGCGGGCGCTGTCGTCGCTGTCGGGGCCCTGTGGCTGGCGGGATGGCTGCTGGATCGGTTGCAGCCGGGTGAGTCGTCGAACTCGACGACGCTCGTGGTGCCCGAAATCGCGGCGCCGCAAGCGGATGAGCAGCCTGAGCAGACGGTGATCGAGCCCGACGAGGCGGAAACGCCGTCCGAGGTGGGAACGTCAGCGGCAGAGGAAACTGTGCCGACGGGTGCACCGACGGCAGGTAACGTGACCGTGCGGCTGCAATTTTCCGCAGCGTCGTGGACCGAGATCTACGATGCGCGCGGTCAGCGATTGATGTACGGCATCGGGCGGCCCGGCGAGGCGCGTACCTTGTCCGGCGAGCCGCCGTTGAAGGTGATCCTGGGCGTGGTTTCGGCTGTCGCCATGCAGGTGAACGATCAGCCGGTACCCGTACCGCGCCGCGCCGGTAAGGACGCGACACGCTTTACGGTGGCCGCCGATGGGTCGGTGAGTTGAGTCGGTAACGAATAGATGACGTCGAATCAGAACATACAGCCGGTCCGCGGCATGAACGATGTGCTGCCGGCTGAGATCGCCGCCTGGCAGCGCCTCGAGAGCATCGCGCGCGAGCTGTTTGCCTCGTACGCGTACCAGGAAATCCGCGTGCCCATCGTCGAGCACACCGCGTTGTTCAAACGCTCCATCGGCGAGCTCACCGACATCGTGCAGAAGGAGATGTTCACGTTCGACGATCCGAGCGGCGACTCCCTGACGCTACGGCCCGAGGCCACGGCCGGCATCGTGCGCGCCATGATTTCCAACGGCCTGCTGCACAATCAACGCCAGCGCGTCTGGTGCTCGGGGCCGATGTTCCGGCACGAGAAGCCGCAGCGCGGTCGTTTCCGCCAGTTCTACCAGCTCGACGTCGAGGCCTTCGGCTATGCCGGCCCGGACATCGATGCCGAGATCATCATGCTGAGCTCGCGCTTGCTGCAAGCCACCGGCGTGCATCGGGTGGAGCTGAACTTGAATTCGCTCGGCAACCCGAGCTCGCGTCGCGCGCATCGCGAAAAGCTCGTGAGCTACTTCACCGCGCACAAATCCAAGCTCGATGCAGACAGCCTGCGCCGCCTGGAAGGCAATCCGCTGCGCATCCTCGACAGCAAGAACCCCGAGCTGCAGGACGTGATCGCAGGCGCGCCGCTGTTGCCCGAATATCTCGATGTGGAATCGAAGCAGCACTTCGACGGTTTGTGCCGGCACCTGGATGCAGTGGGCATCAAGTACGTCATCAACCCGCGGCTGGTGCGCGGGCTCGACTATTACTCGCACACCGTATTCGAGTGGCTGACGACCGAACTGGGCTCGCAGGGCGCGGTATGCTCCGGCGGACGCTACGACGGCCTGGTCACGCAGCTGGGCGGCGAGCCGACCCCGGCGGTGGGCTGGGCGATGGGCCAGGAGCGCATCGTCGAGCTGCTGAAAGTGCAGGGGCTGGATGCGCAGGCGCAGGCTCCGGACATCTATTTCGTGATCGCGGGCGAGCGCGCCCAGGCCCAAGGCCTGACGCTGGCGGAGCAGTTGCGCGATGCAGTGCCCGGCATCCGGATCGAGACGCACTGCGGCGGCGGCAGCTTCAAATCGCAACTCAAGCGCGCCGACAAGAGCGGCGCCGGCCTGGCATTAATTCTCGGCGACGGCGAAACCGAAAGGCGCGTGGTGGGTCTGAAGTCCCTGCGCGTCGAACAGCCACAATCGGAAATCGCCTGGGACGCCCTGGCGGCAGAAATCGGCACAAGACTCAAAGGCAAGTGATTTCAAGTTATGGTCGATGAACTTCTCTCGGATGACGAACGCGAAGAGGCGCTACTGCAATGGTGGCGCGAGAACTGGCGCTGGATTCTCGCCGGCATCGTGGTGGGCATCGGCATGCTCGTCGGCTGGCGTTACTGGCAGGGCTACCGAGTGCAGCGCGCCGAACACGCAGCGCAGCTCTATAACGAGGCCCAGACCGCACTGAACGGCAACGATCTCGGCAAGGCCGAAGCGGCGCTGAAGCAGCTGCAGACCTCTTTCGATTCGACCGCCTATACCCAACAGGCGCAGCTGCTGCTGGCGAAAGCGCAGGTCGAAGCGGGCGAGTTCGCGAAAGCCGAACCGCTGCTGCGGTCCGTCGCGGACAAGTCGAAGGACAAGGAGCTGGCGGATATCGCGCAGCTGCGATTGGCCCGCCTGCTGGTGCAGCAAGGCAAGCACGATGAAGCCGTGCAGCTGCTGCAACCGCTGACTACCGGCGGCTTCGGTGCTCAGGCGCATGAAATCCGCGGCGATGCGCTGGTTGCGAAGGGCGATGCTCAGGGCGCGCGCGCTGAGTATGCTGCGGCGCTTGCGGCCACCGACGCACAACTGGATCGCGCGCTGGTCGAACTGAAATTGCAGGATGTCGGCGGCAGCGCGCCGGCAGCGAACAGTCAGGGGCAGCTGTAATGTACAAGTCGCTCACGCGTGGCCTGCTGTTCCTGGTCGTCCTCGCCGGCCTGGCGGCCTGCAGCAAGGACAAGGACGTGGATCCGCCAGCCGAGCTGGTCGACATCGTCGCCAAACGCAACGTCGAGCAGCTGTGGAGCATCGGGCTGGGCGGCGACGCCGAGCGCCTGCGTCTGGCACTGCGGCCCGCGGTGGCCGAAGGCGTGGTCTACGCTGCATCGCACGACGGCGAAGTGATTGCCACTGCGGCCGAAACCGGTCGGCGCACCTGGTCGGTAAAAACCAAGGTGCCGCTGTCCGCCGGCCCGGAAGTCGGCGCGGGATTGGTGGTGCTGGGCTCCAGTGACGGCGACGTGCTCGCCCTGGACGCCGCCACCGGCCAGCAGCGCTGGCGCATCTCGATCGGCAGTGAAGTGCTGGCACGGCCGCTGATCGCCAACGATCTGGTCGTCATCCGCACCGTCGACGGACACCTCGAAGGCCTGTCGCTGACCGACGGCGCCAAGCGTTGGGCGGTGGATGAGCAGGTGCCGCGCCTGACCTTGCGCGGCACGGCTGCACCGGTCCTGGCAGGCGACAAGATCATCGCCGGCTTCGACAGCGGCAAGGTGATCGCAGTCGATTCACGCAATGGCGACGTGCTGTGGGACAGCATCGTCAACGCGCCGCGCGGCCGCACCGAGCTGGAGCGCCTGGCCGATATCGATTCGCCCGCACATGTCGCCGGCGACGACGTCTTCGTCGTGGGTTTCCAGGGTCGCGTCGCCATGCTGGCGCTGGATTCCGGTCAGATCTGGTGGGCGCGCGATGCGTCGAGCTATCGCGGCTTCGCCATGGATGACGAAAACATCTACCTGACGAACTCCGACAGCGTCGTGGTCGCGATGAAGCGCTCCGATGGCGCAGTGCTGTGGGAGCAGTCCACGCTGCGGCGGCGTGGTCTGACCGCGCCGGCGATCGATGACGATTCGCTGGTGGTGGGCGATTTCGAGGGCTATCTGCACTGGCTCGACAAGGCCACCGGCGAGGTGGTCGCGCGTCGCAAGACCGATGGCGAGCGCATCACCAACGCGCCGGTGACCGAAGACGGCCGCGCCTTCATCCAGACCGATGCCGGCAAGCTGATTGCGTTGAAATCCACACCCCGAGGCGAGCGGTCGGCCGACGCCCGCTGAATGTCCCCATGCTGCCTGTCATCGCGCTCGTCGGCCGGCCCAACGTCGGCAAGTCGACGCTGTTCAACGTACTGACCCGATCGCGCGATGCGCTGGTAGCGGATCTGCCCGGACTGACTCGCGACCGCAATTACGGTTACGGCAAGCTCGGTGCGATTCCGTACATCGTGGTCGACACCGGTGGCTTGCTGGCCCAGGCCGAGGGCATCGAGGAGCTGATGGCGAAGCAGACGCTGCGCGCCATCGAGGAAGCCGATCGGGTCCTGTTCCTGCTCGATGCGCGCGAAGGCTGCACGCATTTGGATCGTTTCGTTGCGCAGACACTGCGCAAGCTGAACAAGGACGTCATCGTCGTCGCCAACAAGGCCGAAGGCGTCGATGGCGCCACGGCCGGAGCGGATTTCCATCAGCTCGGCCTCGGCGAGCCGGTCACGATCTCGGCGGCACACGGCAACGGCATTCGCGCGCTGCTCGACAAGGCGCTGGACGGCTTCGAAGTCGCCCATGGCGCGCCAGCGGTCGAAGACCTCGGCATCCGCGTCGCCGTCATCGGCCGGCCCAACGTCGGCAAGTCCACGCTCATCAATCGCCTGATCGGTGAAGATCGCCTGATTGCCTTCGATCAGCCCGGCACCACGCGCGATGCGGTGTTCGTGCCGTTCGAGCGTGATGGCCGCACGTACACACTGATCGACACCGCTGGCGTGCGTCGTCGCGCGCGGGTCGAGGAAGCGATCGAGAAGTTCAGCATCGTCAAGACGCTGCAGGCGGTGGACGACGCCAACGTGGTGATCGGCGTCATCGACGCGCACGACACGGTGGCCGAGCAGGACGCGACGCTGTTCGGCATGGTGGCCGAGCGGGGCAGGGCGCTGATCATCGCCGTCAACAAGTGGGATGGCATTCCCACGGACAAGCGCGACGAGATCCGCACCGGCCTGGATCTGCGCCTGCCGTTCCTGGATTTCGCGCCGGTGCATTTCATTTCGGCCCTGCACGGCAGCGGCGTCGGCGACCTGATGCATACCGTGAACCGTGCCTATGACGCCTCGATGCGCGATCTGGCGACGCCGGAACTCACACGCGTACTCGAAACAGCCATGCAGCAGCATCAACCGCCGATGGTTCGCGGCCGGCGCATCAAGCTGCGTTATGCCCACCAGGGCGGCCGCAATCCGCCGATCATCGTGGTGCACGGCAACCAGGTGCAGCACGTTCCCGAAGCCTACCGGCGTTATCTCGCAGGCGTCTTCCGCAAGAATTTCCGGCTCGAGGGCACGCCGGTGCGCGTCGAGTTCCGGTCCGACGAAAATCCGTTCAAGGGCAAGCGCAACGAGCTCACGCCGCGTCAGGTCCGCTCACGCAAGCGGTTGATGCAGCGGGTCAAGAAGCGGTAGAACGACGCCCCGGACGAAGTCATGGCCACAGCAAGAAAAATCCTCAAGCTCGAGCATCCGTTCGAGATGCGCCGCGGCGGCACGCTGCGCGACGTGCAGATCGCCTACGAAACCTGGGGCGACCTGGAGTTCTGCGCCGACAACGCCATCATGATCTTCACCGGCCTGTCGCCGTCGGCGCATGCTGCGTCCTCCACCGAGGATGCGACGCCGGGCTGGTGGGAAGACATGATCGGGCCGGGCCGTCCCATCGACACGCGCCGCTTCTTCGTCATCTGCGTCAATTCGCTGGGCAGCCCGTTCGGCTCGACCTCGCCGGTGTCGATCAATCCGGCGACCGGCCAGCCGTACCGGTTGACCTTTCCGGTACTGACGGTCGAGGACATCGCCCGCGCCGGGCACGAAGTGGCGCGTTCGCTCGGCGTGCGCAAGCTCGCATCGGTGATCGGCCCGTCGCTCGGCGGCATGAGCGTGCTGGCGTACTGCGCGCTGTTCCCGAACGAAGCGCGTAGTGTCGTGACGATTTCGGGTGCCGCGCGCTCGATGCCTTTTTCGATTGCGCTGCGCTCACTGCAGCGTGAAATGATCCGGCGCGATCCGGATTGGCGCGACGGCGCTTACCCGATGGATGCGATCCCGGTCTCGGGCATGCGGCTGGCGCGCAAGCTCGGCATGATCACGTACCGTTCGGCCAAGGAGTGGGCGCTGCGCTTCGGGCGCGAGCGCGCCAACGTCGAGCGCAAGCCGGGCGATCCGTTCGGCATCGATTTCGAGGTGGAGTCGTACCTGGAGAATCACGCCGACAAGTTCACCGGCCAGTACGATCCGAACTGCTACCTCTATCTCTCGCGCGCCATGGATCTGTTCGACCTCGCCGATCACGGCGGCACGGTCGCCGAGGCGCTGCAGCGCTTCACCGTCGAGCGGGCCCTGGTGGTGGGCGTGGAGACCGATCTGCTGTTTCCGATCGAACAGCAGCAGGAGCTGGCCGATGGATTGGCTGGCGGCGGCCGCGAGGTTCAGCTGGCGCGCCTGCCTTCGCTGCAGGGACACGACTCGTTCCTGGTCGACATGGACCGGTTCCGCCCGGTGATCGGAGATTTCCTGAAGCGGCTGTGACCGGCCGTCGAAGCAGTCTAAGTGTGGCGGGCGGTGCGACCGTTACCGCACTCGAGGCTATTCGCTGTCGCCCAGGAACAGCGCCGGGTCCACCATCGCGCGATTGAGCGCAATGCCCCAGTGCAGATGCGGCCCGGTCACCCGGCCGGTGGCGCCGACCTTGCCCAGCAGCTCGCCTTGCCGGACCGTATCGCCGGCCTTCACCGCCAGCTGGCTCAAGTGGCAGTACATGGTCACCAGGCCGTAGCCGTGGTCGATGTACAGCGTATTGCCGTTGAAGAAGAAATTTCCGGCCTCGACCACCTTGCCGTCGGCCGGCGCGACGATCGGCGTGCCGCTGGGGGCAGCGATGTCCATGCCGGTATGGGGATTGCGCGGCTGACCGTTGAAGATGCGGCGTGAGCCGTAGGAATCCGAACGCACCCCTTTGACCGGCGAGATCAACCCAAGCTGCGGCCACTCGCTTGCCTTGGTGAACAGCGACAGCGCTGCGCTGGAGCGCTTCTGTTCTGCAGCGATGCGCTTCAAGTCATCCGGGTTGGGGTCGACCTGCCGTTGATTCTTGATCGTGAGTTTCTGCGTGCGGTAATGCTTGTCCGTGACGTCGAAGCTGACTTCGGTCTTGCCGGTGTCGGAGTACACCTGCACGGTCTGGCGCCCGGGCTTGGTCGCCAGCGGAATTCCCACCACCGCCACCCAGCGATCGTTCTGGCGAATCACGGCTGTCGGGTAGTCGCCGAACATGACGCGCGGCGCCTGCTCGCCGCCCGGCACCTCGACGAACGCAATTCCTCCCGGCACGCGCGCTTCGTGCGGCAGGGCAGCCGCGACGGCCGAGAAAGAGAAGGCCAGCAATACGGCGATCGTCCGCAATCGAAATGTGTTCATGGACCGGAATTCGTCTCGTCGGAAGGGAAGGTCTGTTCCACCCGTGCGCGCAGACGGCCGGAAGCGAGCCGTGCTTCGATCTCGTCGCCCACGTTCACGCAGCGTGCATCGGCGACGACGCGTCCCTGCGCATCGTTCACGATCGCGTAGCCTCGTTGCAGCGTGGCGAGCGGACTGATTGCGTCCAGCGTTCCAGCCGCGACCGCGAGTCGTCTATGCAAACTCTCGAGCTGAGTTCGCAGCGCTGCACCGATCGCGGCGCTGGCCACGTTCAATCGTCCCTTCGCCGCCGCCAGTTTCACCATCGGCGAGGCATGGCGCAGATGCGCCGACAATTCGGTCACCAGCGCGGCCCGATGCCGCAGATGATGCCGAAGTGCACGGGCCAGTCTCTGCTCGAGCTCGTCGAGCCGCTGCGCGCGTTGCCGCAGCTCGACACCCGGATGCAGTTGACCCAGGCGGCGCTGCAGCCAGACCAGCCGATCGTCTCGCCGCGTCAGCGTCCTTTGCATCGTGCCCGACAGTCGGCGCGAGAGCAGCGCCACGTGCCGCAGCCACTCGTTGCAATCCGGAACCACCAACTCTGCGGCGCCGGAAGGTGTCGGCGCGCGCACGTCGGCGACGAAATCGGCAATGGTGAAGTCCACTTCGTGACCGACGCCGCTCACGATTGGGATCGGGCACGCCGCAACCGCCCGGGCCACGATTTCCTCGTTGAACGACCACAGGTCTTCGAGCGAGCCGCCGCCACGAGCGAGAATCAGCACATCGCACTCGGCACGTGCCGAAGCTACCCGGATGGCGGCTGCGATCTGCGCGGCGGCCGCAGTGCCTTGGACCGCGACCGGATAAATCAGCACCGGAATGCTGCAGAACCGGCGCTGCAGGATATGCAGCACGTCGCGGATCGCCGCGCCGGTCGGCGAGGTAATGACACCAATGCGCCGGGGAATCTTTGGCAAGGGCTTCTTGCGCTCGGTTGCAAACAGGCCCTCGGCGGCCAGCTTGGTCTTGAGCAGCTCGAAGCGGCGTCGCAGTGCGCCTTCGCCGGCTTCCTCGATGTGATCGGCCAGGAACTGATAGTCGCCGCGCGCTTCGTACAGGCTGATCCGGCCCCGCAGCTGCACACGCAGGCCGTCTTTGGGCGTGAAGCGGGCCAGCAGATTGCGCTGGCGGAACATGGCGCAGCGCAGTTGCGCCGACTCGTCCTTGATCGAGAAGTACCAATGCCCGGAGGAGGGGCGCGACAGGTTCGAGATTTCGCCTTCGATCCACAGGGACGGAAAACCCCGTTCCAGCAGCGTGCGCGCCTCGCGATTCAGCCGGCTGGGGGTGTAGACATCGCGCTCCGGGACGCTTGGCGTGGTTGCCGGCGCCGCCGGCGGCAGATTCGAAAACAAGTCGTCGGTCATGCGCGAAGGCTACAGGCTGCGGGGCGCTGACGACAGCCGTAACCGGCCGGGCAAGCGGCCGGCCGCGGGATCGCCAGCTTCCTTAGGGACCCGCAACTATGGTTTACCGGGACACTGCGCCAGCGTACAATGGCGCGCTTTCATCGGGCCACGACGCATGCGTATCCTCGAGGAAGCACTCACCTTCGACGACGTCCTTCTGGTTCCGGCGTACTCTGCATTTCTGCCTCGCGACGCCGACCTGAGTACCCAGCTCACGCGCTCCATCCGCCTGAATCTGCCCATCCTGTCCGCGGCCATGGATACGGTCACGGAAGCCCGCCTGGCCATCACCATGGCCCAGGAAGGCGGCATGGGCATCATCCACAAGAACATGAGCATCGAAGGCCAGGCACGCGAGGTCGGCCGGGTCAAGAAGTACGAAAGCGGCGTCATCCACGACCCGATCACGGTCAGTCCCGACAAGACCATTCGCGAAGTGCTGGAGCTGACCCGCGCCAAGAACATCTCGGGCGTGCCCGTGGTGGTCGGCTCCAAGGCTGTCGGCATCGTCACGCACCGCGACCTGCGTTTCGAGACTCAGCTCGACGCGCCGGTCTCGACGGTCATGACACCGCAGGAGCGCCTGATCACGGTTCGTGAGAACGCTCCCAAGGACGAAGTGCTGCTGCTGCTGCACAAGCACCGTATCGAGAAGGTGCTGGTGGTCGATGCGAACTTCAATCTGAAGGGCATGATCACCGTCAAGGACTTCCAGAAAGCCACCGAATTTCCGCGCGCCTCGAAAGACGAGCGTGGTGCACTGCGCGTCGGTGCGGCCGTTGGCACAGGCGCTGACACGCTCGAACGAGCCGCGGCGCTGCGTGAAGCGGGCGTCGATGTGATCGTCGTCGATACCGCGCACGGCCATTCGTCCGGCGTGTTGCAGATGGTCCGCAAGATCAAGAGCACCTGGCCGGATCAGCAGGTGATCGGTGGCAACATCGTGACCGCCGAGGCGGCGAAAGCGCTGGTGGAGGCGGGCGCCGATGGCGTGAAGGTCGGCATCGGTCCCGGCTCGATCTGCACCACGCGCATCGTTGCCGGTGTCGGCGTGCCGCAGATTTCTGCCGTCTCCAATGTTGCTGAAGCTCTCAAGGACACCGGCGTTCCGCTGATTGCGGATGGCGGCATCCGTTTCTCCGGCGACATCGCCAAGGCGCTCGTCGCCGGCGCGCACTCGGTCATGATCGGCGGTTTGTTCGCCGGCACCGAGGAGTCGCCGGGCGAAGTCGAGCTGTATCAGGGCGCTTCCTACAAGTCCTACCGCGGCATGGGCTCGCTCGGCGCGATGTCGCAGTCGCACGGCTCGAAGGACCGCTACTTCCAGGACGCGACCGCCGAACTGGAGAAACTGGTTCCCGAAGGTGTCGAAGGCCGCGTACCCTACAAAGGCTCGATGGTCACCATCCTGCTGCAGCTTGCCGGCGGCTTGCGCGCAGCGATGGGCTACACCGGCAGCCGCTCCATCGAAGAACTGCGCACCCGGCCTTCGTTCGTCCGCATCACCAACGCGGGTATGCGCGAAAGCCACGTGCACGACGTCACCATCACGAAGGAAGCGCCGAATTACCGCGTGCGCTGAGCTCACGAGTGACACGTGCCAGGGCTCGTAGCCTCGGGCGTCCGGATCGCGGTTTCCTCCTGACGGCTGCCATTGCAGTCTTTGGCTATTTCAACGTGTTGAGGCCTTTTGCGTGAACGCACCGGCAGTCCCGGCTTCCGTCTCGTCCCCCGACATCCATGCACACCGGATCCTGATCCTGGATTTCGGTGCGCAATACACTCAGCTGATCGCGCGCCGCATTCGCGAGAGCGGTGTCTTCTGCGAGATCCATCCCTGGGACATGTCGGATGACGACGTTCGTGCCTTCGGTGCGCGCGGTGTCATTCTTTCCGGTGGTCCCGAATCCGTTACGGACGCCCAGCCACCGGCCGCTCCCCAGGCCGTGTTCGAGCTCGGTGTCCCCGTACTTGGCATCTGCTACGGCATGCAGACGATGGCGCAGCAGCTCGGCGGTCGCGTCACGGCGGGAACGCACCGCGAGTTCGGCTATGCCCAGGTGACCGCGTCCGCTCCGTGCCGCCTGCTCGATGGCTTGCGCGACCACACCGACGACCAGGGCAGGGCGCTGCTCGATGTCTGGATGAGCCACGGCGATCGCGTCGATCAGCTGCCGGAAGGCTTCGTCGCCACCGCCTTCACCAACAACGTGCCGCTCGCCGCGATGGCGGATGAGTCGCGCAGCTACTACGGCGTTCAGTTCCATCCCGAGGTGACGCACACTCTGCAGGGAGCGGCGCTGCTAGAGCGTTTCGTGCGTGAAATCTGCGGCTGCGAGGCGCGCTGGAGCCCAGGCAACATCATCAGCGATTCGATCGCGCGTGTGCGCGAGCAGGTCGGTAAAGATCACGTG
>DATMEZ010000114.1:0-45116 GCA_035556415.1 Povalibacter sp. | reverse complement strand
ATCATGCTTGTTCCTTTGCCTTCTGCTCGGACTTGGCCGCTTCCGCAGCCTGCTTGGCCGCCGCCGCATCCGCGTCCGCCGACACCGCGCTCACCTGGATGCCGGGCTGCACCTTGAGCACGCCCTCGACGATGAAGCGGTCACCGGCGTTCAGGCCCGAGGTGACGATGACGTCGTTGCCGAAGCTGCGCCCGGTCTGCACCGGACGGATCTCGACCTTCTCGTCAGCGCCGACCAGCCACACGAAGTGGCCCTGCGGACCGGACATGACGGCCTTGCGCGGCACCATCATGACGTTCGCCAGCGACACGCCGTCGACATGGGCGCGCACGAACTGGCCGGGAATGAGCTGCGCCAGCTTGTTCTGCAGCACTGCGCGCACGCGCACCGTGCCCGAATTCACTTCGACGGCGTTGTCGACGAAGGTCAGCTTGGCGGCGTCGGCATACTCGGAGCCGTCGTCGAGCAGCAGCTTCACCGTCGGCGGCGGGCCCTTGTGGGTGGGCGAGAGCGAAGTGCGCAGCAGCGCTGCTTCCGCCTCCGGCACCGAGAACTCCACGTACAGCGGATCGATCTGCACGATGCGGGTCAGCAGGCTCGAATCCTTGTCGAGGGAAATGAGGCTGCCTTCGGAGACATTCTCACGGCTGGTGAGCCCGCTGATGGGCGCGCGCACGTCGCTGTATTCCAGGTCGAGCTTGGCCATCTGCAGCGCCGCTTCCGCGGCCTTGAGGTTGGCCTGCGCCACGTCGAACGCCGAGACGACTTCATCGCGACGGCTCTGGCTGACCGCGTTCTTCTCGAACAACGGCACCACGCGATCCTTCTGACGGCGCGCTTCGTCCAGACGTGCTTTCGCGACCGCAACGTCGGCTGTGGCCGATGCGACATGGGCACGAATCGGTGCCGGATCGATCTGGAACAGCGACTGCCCTTCACGCACGCGGCTGCCTTCCTCGAAACGGCGCTTGAGCAGGATGCCACCCACGCGCGCGCGCACTTCGACCTCACGCGAACCCACGGTGCGCGCGGTGTAGGTCAGATCCAGCGGCACGGCGCCGGCGTCCACCTTCTCGACCGCCACTTCGGGAGGCGGCGGCTGAAACGCTTCCTGCTTGCCGCCGCAGCCGCCCAGGGCAATCAGGACGGCCGCGAGCAAGCCGATGCTCCCCAGTCCTCGAGTCGAATCCTTCAACGATGCTTCCTTCGACATACGTATTACCTGTGTGCTTCGTCGGCCAGTTTCAGAAGTTCATTCACAATCGCGGCGCGCTGCTCGGCACTGAACGCCGAGATGCGCAGCGCCTCGCGCATCTTCAAACCATCGATCGCCAGGATGATGATGGCGGCACGGGCGAAATCGACGCGCGACGCCGCCAGCTCCTGGGTGTGTTCGGCAATGCGCTCGCGGATCACCTCGAGCAGCATCGGATCCGAAGCGGCTGTGGCCATGAATGCCGCGCCCATCGCCTTGGCGCGCGGATCGCTGAGCGCGCCGATGATGCAAGCCTTCAGATCGCGTCCGGATTCGCCTGCCCCGATCGAGCCCTTGGCGGCCTCGATGCATTGCCGCATGCCGTCCACGTAGCGTTTCGCCAGCGCCGCCAGCAGCGACTCCTTGGAAGGAAAGTGGTAGAGCAGGCCACCCTTGCTGACCCCCGCGGCCTGCGCCACGGCATCGAGCGTCAGGCGCGCTGCACCGGTTTCGGAGACGACACGTTCGGCGGCTTCGAGAACACGTTCCCGAGCCGATCCTAGGGCGACTTGTTCTGCAACCATGAGAAAGGGACCTCGGCGGGCGGTCCCGAATGGGACTGTACCGGCTGGACGGTACGGTAACCGTCCAGCCGGTACAGTTCCAATACCCATTGGGTATGCCGGTTGCACGATCTGATGCCGATTCCGCATTCGTCCGTGCGCTGGCGCGTGCCCTGGCGCGGCCTCCTGACCTCCTGCTGGATCGTCAATGCGATCGAGCGGGCGCGCACGATAATTCCGGCGAATCTTCGTGTAAACGTTAGATAAAACTAATATTTTGGCGAAGGGCGGAAAGTTGGACGGGCGACTTCGATCTCTCGTCCCGGCTGCCGCAGAAGTCTACGCAGCCGGGTGTGCGTCGATTGCGCAATTGCGTCGCCGACGCCGCGCCAGGTCCTGGCCGCAGCGAGGAGCCACGGACTGACGCGCTCGACGGCCTGTGCCGGCACTGAACAGACGATGCAAATCAGGCGCTTACAATGCGTCTGCCAGCCAATGGGGAGCCTGCGTGATGGAACTCAACGAGCCCTTGTTCAGCACCCAGCATTTCATGCCGCACGGTCACAGCTACCTGTGGGCGCCGGGCGTGCTGTGGATGAACGTGCTGCCGGACCTGCTGATGGCGATGGCCTACTTCGCCATTCCGTTCGCGCTCGTCTACGTGGCGCGCCGTCGGCGTGACCTGCCGCTGAGCGGGCTGCTGGTGTGGTTCGGCATTTTCATCGTGGCCTGCGGCGCGACCCACCTGGTGGACGTGTGGAACGTCTGGCACACCGAATACTGGATCGAGGGACTGCTGAAGATCGTCGCTGCCGCGGCCTCGGTGCCGACGGCGATACTGCTGTGGCGCGCACTGCCCGACCTCCTGTCGCTGCCCAGTCAGCGCCAGCTGCAGGAAGCCAACGAGTCGCTGGCGCGCGCCAATCGCGAGCTCGAGGCGTTTACGGCCTCGGTCTCGCACGATCTGCGCTCGCCGCTGACCACCATCGCCGGGCAAGCCGGCCTGCTGGAGCTGGCCCTGGGCGAGACCGCGACCGAGGATCAGAAGCGCCGCCTGCAGCGCATCCAGGGCAGCGTCAAGCAGATGTCGGAACTGATCGAGTCGCTGCTGGCGCTGTCGCGCATTTCGCGGCACACCCTGCACCGCGAAATCGTCGACGTCAGCTCGCTCGCCGAGCAGATCGTGGCCGATCTGCGCCAGCACGATCCGGCGCGCGGCGTCGAAGTCACGATCCAGCCCGGCATGCATGCGCACGGCGATCGACGCCTGCTCGGCAACCTGCTCACCAATCTCATCGGCAATGCCTGGAAGTTCACCTCGAAGCTGCCGCAGGCACACATCGATCTGGGGCAGACGCAGGCCGGCTCGATGGCGACGCTCTACGTCCGCGACAACGGCGTCGGCTTCGACATGGCCTACGGGCAGAAACTGTTCAAGCCGTTCCAGCGCCTGCATGGACCCGCTGAATTCCCTGGCAGCGGCGTCGGGCTTGCCACCGTGGCGCGCATCGTCGACCGCCACGGCGGCCGTATCTGGGCCGAGTCCCGGCCGAACCACGGCGCCGTGTTCTATTTCACGCTGCCGACGGCGCCGATCACGGAGAACACCCTGATGGCAGTGCACGCCACAGCCTGAGCGATCGCGAGCCGGCGGGTGGCACTCACCTTCACGCCAGCACCACATCGAAGGAACAAGCAGTGCTGACGCAGTTGCGTAGACATCAGACGCACAATCGACCTTCGAGTACGATCACTCCGCTTGTCTTGCCGGTCGACAGACACGACTATGCCCCGACGACGTCCAACACCGGCATTCGCAGGCATTTCACCGGTGGCGCCTTAACGCACGCCGGCACCGGGATTAGAATTTCCCGTCGACACTACAAAGCCATAACACATGTCATTCGATCAGAAAGCCCTGGACAGCCTGCGCATCGAACGCAGCAGCGAGCCGGCCGAGACCGGTACCGGCAAGTCTTACAAATGGTTCATCGCGATCGTGCTGACGGTTGCGGTGGCCGCAGGCGCTTACGCACTCCTGCGCGACAAGGCCGTCGAAGTCGAAACCGCGACCGCAGTTGCCGCCACAACGGGCGGCGGCGGTGGCGCCGCGATCCTGAATGCATCGGGCTATGTCGTCGCCCGCCGCCAGGCCACCGTGTCTGCGAAGGTCACCGGCAAGGTGGCCGAGGTCATGATCGAGGAAGGCATGGCGGTCAAGGAAGGCCAGTTGCTGGCGCGGCTCGACGATTCGACCACGCGCCCGGTCCTGGCGCTGGCCGAGCGCCAGCTCGAATCCGCGCGCAAGAATCTCGACGAAGTGCAGGTCCGTCTCGATGAAGCGCAGCGCAATCTGCGCCGCACACAGCAACTGCGCGCCGACAAGCTCATCAGCGAGCAGGCGCTCGACCAGGCGCAATCCGAGGCAGCTGCACTCGCCGCGCGGCTCGAAGCACTCAAGAGCGAAGTCGGTGTGGCCGAGGGCACGGTTCGCGTACGCAAGCAGGAACTGGACGACCTGCTGGTCCGCGCCCCATTCGACGGCGTCGTCGTCTCGAAAGACGCGCAGCCCGGCGAAATGATATCGCCCATCTCCGCCGGCGGCGGCTTCACCCGCACCGGCATCGCCACCATCGTCGACATGGAATCGCGCGAAATCGAAGTCGACGTCAACGAGTCGTTCATCAATCGGGTCAAGGACGGGCAGAAGACCGAAGCGGTGCTGGATGCCTATCCGGACTGGGTCATTCCCAGCCACGTGATCAACATCGTGCCGACCGCGGATCGCCAGAAGGCCACGGTGCGGGTGCGCATCGGCTTCGACCAGCTCGAACCGCGCATCCTGCCGGACATGGGAGTCAAGGTGAGCTTCCTGGAAGACAGCAAGGAACAGAATGCCGCCGCACGGCCAGCCGTGCGAGTGCCCGCAGGCGCAGTGATCAAGGACGGCGACGCCAGCTACGTGTGGCGCATCACCAAGGGTGAGGTCGAACGGGTCGCGGTCCGCACCGGCGGCGAGCGCGACGGCCAGGTCGAGCTGCTTTCCGGCATCAATGCCGGCGAAGTCGTGGTCGCCGCCCCCGTGACCGGCCTGAAAGATGGCGATAGCGTGAAGCGCAAATCGGGCTGAAGCGAAATCGCCGGTGGCAGCCACAACCCTGACCATCCATGACATGAGCTGTCATGGATGACAGGCGACAATGGCGGTGCGCGTCAAAGAGAATTTCCGAACCCAGTCGAGGTGCGACGTGAGCGAGCAGACACTGGTCAGCGTTCGAGGTCTTGCGAAGGATTACAAGCGCGGCGCGGAGACGGTGCACGTCCTGCACGCGCTGGACCTGGACATTCCCAAGGGCGATTTCCTGGCGCTGATGGGGCCCTCCGGCTCGGGCAAGTCGACGCTGCTGAACCTGATCGGCGGACTCGACCGGCCCACCGCCGGCAGCATCGACATCGCCGGCCAGCGCACCGATCAGATGAGCGACGCCCAGCTCGGCCGCTGGCGCGCCCATCATGTCGGCTTCATATTCCAGATGTACAACCTGCTGCCGGTGCTGACGGCGGAGCGCAACGTCGAGCTGCCGCTGCTGCTCACTTCGTTGTCGGCGACGGAACGCCGCAAGCGCGCCGCTGCGGCTTTGAGCCTGGTCGGCCTGAGCGAGCGCGCCAAGCACAAACCGCGCGAACTCTCCGGCGGCCAGGAGCAACGCGTCGGCATCGCCCGCGCCATCGTGTCCGATCCGACGCTGCTGTTGTGCGACGAACCGACGGGCGACCTGGACCGCAAATCCGGCGACGAGATCCTCGACCTGCTGCAGGCGCTGAACCAGCAGCAGGGTAAGACCATCATCATGGTCACACACGATCCGCACGCGGCGGCGCGCGCCAAGCACGTCCTGCATCTCAACAAGGGCCAGCTCACGCTCGAAGCGGCGGCCTGACCCGAGGATGGGACCATGTTCAAATATCTGCCGCTGCTGTGGGCGAACCTGCATCGACGTCCGCTGCGCATGGGATTGACACTGGCGTCGATCATCGTCGCCTTCCTGCTGTTCGGCCTGATGCAGACGCTGCGCGGTGCACTCGCCGGCAGTGCGGATCTGGCCGGTGTCGACCGGCTGGTCACGCTGCACAAGATTTCCATCATCCAGCCGTTGCCGCAGTCGTACCTGAACCGGATTCGCGGCGTCGACGGCATCAAGGTCGCAACCGCGCTCAACTGGTTCGGCGGCATCTACCAGGACGACCGCAACCAGATCGCGGCGATGGCAGTGCAGGCCGACACTTTCTTCGACGTGTACAACGACTACACGCTGCCGCCGCAACAGAAGACCGACTGGCTGGCCGACCGCGCCAGCGCAGTGGTCGGCGAAGTGCTGGCCGAGCGCTTCGGCTGGAAGGTCGGCGACACCATCCCGCTGCGCTCCAACCTCTATACGCAGGCCAACGGCGACATCGTCTGGCCGCTGAAGATCGCCGGCATCTACCACGCCGAGAACGGCGACAACTCCGGTCTGTACCTGCACTACCAGTATCTGAACGAGTCGCTCAGGCCGGGGGCGCGCGACAACATCGGCTGGGTGGTCTTCCGGGTGAACGATCCGAACCGTTCCGCCGACATCGCCCGCACCATCGACGGCCTGTTCGCGAACTCCGCCACCGAGACCAAGACCTCCACGGAGAAGGCCTTCATCCAGAGCTTCGCCAACCAGATGGGCAACATCGGCGCGCTGGTGACGGCGGTGGCGGCCGCGGTGTTCTTCACCATGCTGCTGGTCACGGCCAACACCATGGGCCAGTCGATCCGCGAGCGCATCAACGAAATCGCCGTGATGAAGACGCTGGGATTCTCCAATACCGGCGTGGTCGGCATGATCTTCGCCGAGGCGCTGCTGGTCACGGCCATCGGCGGCGCCATCGGGCTGGGGCTGGCGGCGTTGTTCTCGGAAGGCCTGAGCAAGGCGCTCAAGCAGTTCTTCCCGTCCCTCGGGCTGCCGCCGAGCACGTACGTCATCGGCGCGCTGCTGATCGTCGTTCTCGGCAGTATCGCCGCGATACTGCCCAGCCTGCAGGCCGGACGCCTGCGCATCGTCGACGCACTGAGGAAGGTGTGACATGAGCAACGCTTTGCAGCAGATCGCGGCGGTCACCTCGACGAACCTGCGCAACATGTCGCAGCGCGCGGCTTCGTCGGTCGTGGCGCTGGTAGGCATCGCCGGCGTGGTGATGGTGCTGATCGGCGTGTTGTCGATTGCCGAAGGGTTTCGCGCCGTGCTGACCCAGTCCGGCGCCGAGGATGTGGCCATCGTGCTGCGCAATGGCGCCACCGACGAGATGGGCAGCGGCCTGGGCCAGTCGCAGACCCGCATCGTCGCCGACGCCAAGGACATCGCGCGCGATGCCGATGGACCGATCGCCTCGCCGGAGTTATACGTCGTCGTCGACGTGCCGTTGCTGCGTACCGGCACCGCTGCGAATGTGCCGCTGCGCGGCGTCGGTCCGCAGGCCCCCAAGCTGCGCCAGGGATTCCGGATCGTCGAGGGACGCAACTTCACGCCAGGCACGTTCGAAGTCATCGTCGGACGCGGCGCCAGCGGACAGTTCGCGGGACTGACGGTCGGCAACCACCTGCACTGGGGCAACACCGACTGGACCGTGGTGGGAATTTTCCAGGACCGCGGCAGCGTGGCGGAATCGGAAGTCTGGACGGATGCGACGGTGCTGCAAGGCGTTTACAACCGCGGCCCGACCTATCAATCCATGCGCGTGAAGCTCACCAGCGCCAGCGCCTTGCAGTCGTTCAAGGACACGCTGACGGCGGATCCACGACTCAACGTCCGCCTGTTCACCGAAAGGCAGTATTACGAAGAACAATCGCGCACGCTGGTGGCGCTGATCCGGACCATCGGCAGCGTGATCGCGATTCTCATGGGCCTGGGCGCCGTGTTCGCCGCACTGAACACGATGTATTCAGCCGTTGCCGCCCGCACACGTGAGATTGCGACCTTGCGGGCATTGGGGTTCGGCTCCACGCCGGTCGTTATCTCGGTGCTGGCGGAAGCCCTGCTGATCGGACTGGTCGGCGGGTTGATCGGCATGGCCATTGCGTACTTCGCGTTCAACGGCCTGCGCGCGTCCACCATGAATTTCGCCAGCTTCAGCCAGATCACGTTCGCCTTCACCGTGACCGGTGCGGTGCTGTTGCAGGGCCTGGTTTATGCGCTGGCACTGGGCTTCATCGGTGGCTTGCTGCCGAGCCTGCGCGCCGCCAGGCTGCCGATCGCGACCGGACTGCGAGAGCTTTGACAGCGGCCCGGAAGAGCCGGCTGTCTGTGGTCGCGTCCGCAGCGAAGCGAATACCGCCTCGCGCTCGGAGCCCCGCCTCCTATGCCTGAGCTGCCCGACATCGCCGTCTACCTCGAAGCGCTGCAACAGCGTCTCGTCGGCGAACGCCTCGAACGCATCCTGCTGAAGAATCCTTTCCTGCTGCGCACGGCGCAACCGCCGTTGCAGGCGTGCGTGGAACGCAAGGTCGTGCAGCTACGTCGGCTGGGCAAGCGCATCGCCATCGGCTTCGACGGCGATCTATGGCTGGTGCTGCACCTGATGATCGCCGGCCGCCTGCACTGGTATGCGAAAGATCATCGCGGCAAGATCCGTACGCCCCTGCTGCAGCTGGAATTCTCCAACGGCACACTGACGCTTACCGAAGCAGGCACCAAGCGGCGCGCTGCGTTGCATGTCGTGAGCGGCGAACAAAGCTTGCTCGAACACGACCGCGGCGGTCTGGAAGTCCTCGACGCCAGCTTCGATGAGTTCCGCGAGCGCCTGAGCCTGACCAATCACACGCTCAAGCGCGCACTCACCGATCCGACTCTTCTCAGCGGCATCGGCAATGCGTACTCGGATGAAATCCTGCACCGTGCGCGTCTTTCTCCGATGACGCAGACCAAGCATCTGAGCGACGACGAATGGCAGCGCCTGTTCGCCGCCACCCGCGAAACACTGACGCACTGGACCGACCTGCTGCGGCAGGAAGCGGGCGGCGCATTCCCGGAGAAAGTGACCGCGTTCCACCAAGGCATGGCCGTACATGGCCGCTACGGCGAGCCCTGCCCGGTTTGCGGCACCGCGATCCAGCGCATCCGCTACGCGGAGAACGAGACGAACTATTGCCCGCGCTGCCAGACCGGCGGCAAGCTGCTCGCCGACCGTTCGCTGTCGCGTCTGCTCAAGGATGACTGGCCCAAGAACATCGAGTCGCTGGAGAACCAGCGGCGCCCCTCGCGCACTTAGTCGACACCGCCGACACAAGGAACTCATCATGTCCACACTGGCTGCGAACACGACCGCCAACGTCATCGCCTGCATGTCCTATCGAGATGCGACAGCGGCCATCGACTGGCTGTGCAATACCTTCGGCTTCGTCAAACGCGCCTGCTACGCCGCACCGGACGGATCCATCGCTCACGCCGAGCTCGCTTTCGGCAACGGCATGATCATGACCGGCACCGCGCGCCAGGACTCGGATTACGGCAAGCTGATGCGCCAGCCCGATCAGGTAGGCGGCTTCTCGACCCAGAGCGTGTACCTGATCACCACCGACCCCGACGAAATGTATCGCCGCGCGAAGGCGGCGGGAGCACGCATCCTGGTGGACATCAAGGACGAGGATTACGGCAGCCGCGGTTTCACATGCGCCGACCCCGAAGGCCACCTGTGGACCTTCGGTACGTACGATCCGTGGAGAACCGGCCAGCCCGGCGGATGAGACTGCACCACGGCGCATGCTGCTCGATCCATGTTCGCTGATGGCGCAGTGGCCGCAATTGCCGCACAACGCGAGTGCAACCGATAGCCGGTAAGACGCCGGAATCCAAGCGATTGCGTCGACGCCGAAGCTGGCACGCCTCCTGCATTACCGAAACTGACCGCTACGGCGGCCCGGATCTTTCGGTTTCAACGTGCTTACGGCGGGGCGGTTTTCCCCAGTGTGCCCCTTCGGATGCAGGCGTGCGTAGCACCACGAAGGTTACGCACGCTTTTTTTTGAGTCGATCGAACCAGGGGCTCATCTCGACACGGCCGACCTGTTCGCGACAATCGACCAGCGCTCTCGATGCGAATGCAGGCTGGGCCCAGTATGTGGCGCTTACTGCGCCAGCCACCGCGGCACCAGTGGCCATAGCGTGCGCTCGAATTGCGGACGGAAGAAACCGAAATGACCGATGCGCTCGACGCCGATGTCGCGCGGCGCGATGCGGCGATACTCGACCGGCGCGCTGGCGTACAGCTCGTGCAGCGAGCGAATGCTGCGTTCGGACATCATCTCATCGTCGGTGAACGAGACGGACATCATCGGAGTCGTGATCGATGCATAGGCACCGCGCACCTCATCACCTTCCACGCCGACGACGTATTCCGGATTCAGACACCAACGACGCCACTGCTCGATCACACCGCGCGGCAGATCACCCACTTTCCGTAAGCGCCTGCCGGGAAAATAACCCGCGATGCGCGTCGCCAGCGGCACTGCAACGAACCACAACCACCAGACCATACGACGCGTCGGCCAGCTGTTCTGCAGCCAATAGCCGTTGCCGGCGGCAACCGTCATGATGCGATGAATGCGCTCGCGATTCGGAATGAGCCCGAGCAGCTGCCCGCCCAGGCTGTGCCCAAGCCAGAACAGCGGCGTTGCCGGCCAGCGTTCGCCGACGAGATCGATTGCCGCGGCGCAATCGTGCGCCCAATCGAAGATATCCATTCGGAAGCCGCGCAGTGAGCTCGGCGCGGAAAGACCGACGCCGCGATAATCGAAAGTAACGACGCGATAGCCTTGCGTTGCCAGCCATTGCGCAAAACTGGCGTAGTACTTCTGCGCAACGCCCATCGCCGATGGCAGGATCACCGTTGCCGAACCGGGGCGCTGCGGCTCGAACAGACTCAGCACCAGCCGCGTGTCGTTCGGCATGGCAAGCGTGAGCTGGCTCGTGGACATGAGAACGGCCTCGACACCGGAAGCGAAAGATGGTGGCGAGGCACGCAATGGAAAGCAATCGCTGCCGTCGTACTCGGCACCAGCCAGAACCCGCACCTGTCGAATGGCGGCGCCGCCGCTAGAAATCCGCGAATTTCGCTTCGACGATATCGGCCTCGGCGGCGCAACCGATCTCGCGCACCGAGTTGGGAGAGGCGAAGAACTGATCGACCAGGTCCTTGCCGCCGTCGGCACGCCAGCGAACGGTGGCGGCCACGGTCTTGAAGGTGTGGCTGTTGGTGAGCCACAGCCGGTTGTTCTTGGCGTCGCAGGCTCCGTCGAATTTCAGCGAAACGAACGTGGCGGCAGCCGGCTCGTCCTGCGCACGAAGACCCGCCGATCCGGGCATCAGCAACGCCAGCATGATGGCGACCGATGCGAGCTGCAACGCTCTGCCCAAGGTCATCGCCCTCCCGCGCCAAGCAACCGAACCACTTCGTGCGCCGGCCTTCAGCGGGCCGCCGCAACCGCAAGCGACACGAAATATAGACCGGATTACGTCACTTGGCACCGCTCGACGCCGCGCCGCCTCGCAAAAAGCCGGACCTGGCGCTCGCTTCGCACGGCCAGCGCAGCCGCAGCACCCCGGGAACCTGCCCGGACCTCGCAACGTTCGCCCTACATACCAGACGATCTGCCGCAGGAGCCGCCGCCATGCCATTCACGCTCGCGCCGCTACCGTTCGCCAAGGATTCCCTCGGTCCCGCCATGTCCGCTCGCACGCTGGAGCACCACCATGACAAGCACCACGCCGCGTACGTGAAAAAGCTGAACGAGCTGACCCACGGTACGAAATTCGAGGCCTCGGACCTGGTCGGCGTGATCCGGCAGACGGCCGGCGACGCCGCGCACAAGAAAATCTTCAACAACGCGGCGCAGGTCTGGAATCACGATTTCTTCTGGGAATCGCTCGCCCCCAACGGCGGCGGCACGCCACCGGAGCCGGTGCTGAAACGGCTGGAGGGCGCATTCTCCTCGCTGGAGAATTTCCGCAACAAGTTCGTCGAGGCCGCGGTCAATCAGTTCGGCAGCGGCTGGGCCTGGCTGGTGTGGCGGCAGGGCCGGCTCGAAATCACGACCACCCACGATGCCGACAATCCGCTCACCTCCGACGCCAGCGCGCTGTGGACCTGCGACGTCTGGGAGCACGCCTATTATTTGGACTACCAGCAGGACCGCGCGGCCTTCGTCAAAGCGGTGATCGACACCATCGCCAACTGGCAATTCGTCGGCAAGCGACTGGTGGAAAGCGAACGGCGATAAGCACGGTGCTGCTACGAAGAGTTCTATCCGAGCGCCGCTGCTCTGTCCAGCTACGGGCAGTCTCGACCGGGGTCGCTCGTTTCGGGGCCCTCAAAAACAGGATGTTTTTGCGGGAGCCTACAGGGACGTATTCACGGCGGTCCCGAAACGAGCGACCCCGGTCGAGACTGCCAGCGCCGAACGAAGCCGCTCTGAAAAAAATCGCTTCTGCTCGCAACTCATGTGCCGTCCGCTGCCTACGTATTTCTGTGAATACTTTCTGCGGCGATGCAGTCGCAGGCTGCCCGCGTGGTGTTCGACATGCGTAGCCGCGACTGCAGAATGGAAGCAGCCCTGTACTGGTCGGCGGTCAGCCTCATCGTCTGCGAAGGCCTGCCCATCGACAAGGCGGCGGAGCAGCTCGGCGTGCCTGGCGCGGAGCTGCAGGAGATCCTGCATCGGCGCCAATCGCAGCGCTTCACCGGCTACGAATCCACCGATGACCACGTCTCGGTGAAGTCCTCACTGCCACACTAGCAGCCGGTAACTCTGCAACGTCATTCCCGCGAAAGCGGCAATCCATGCTGTTCCCTTCTTTTCCCTTCCCTCGCAGCGACGCAGGCATGGGTGAACACACGCAACGTTTCTTGCGATTCCGCCCGTAATTGCGAGTCATTCTCGATTACGCATAGAATGCGGCGGGCCGAGGTGACTGGCGCATTCGTTTGCGCGGTCGCGATTCCGGCCTTATTTCAATAAGTTACCACCGCCCGTCTGTTTACGAGCTGCGCATGCCCGTCCTCCCTCGCGTCCTCCTGGTTGTCCTGGCCCTCATATATATGTGCGCGGGGTGTACTCGTCGTGAGCCTGACGATCCGCGCCGGCCGGTCGTTGCCACCTACGCGACCATCGTGTCGGCGACTTACGAAGACACGCTGGCAGCGGCGCGCGAGCTGGAAGCTGCGGTCGATGCGCTGATCGCACAGCCCAGCGAGCAAACGCTCGCCAATGCACAAGACAAGTGGCGCGCAGCCCGCGTGCCCTACAGTTACTCCGAAGCATTTCGTTTCTATGGCGGCCCGATCGATGCCGAGGGCGGACCGGAACCGCAGCTCAACGGCTGGCCGCTGGACGAAAATCACGTCGATGCAGTGCGTGCCGACGGCTACAACGCCGCACCCGGCCTCAACATCATCGGCGATGCCAAAGCCTTCCCCGAGATCACGCCCGAATTGATCGCCGCGCAGAACGAGGCCGGCGGCGAGAAGAACATCGCCAGCGGCTATCACGCCATCGAATTTCTGCTGTGGGGCCAGGACAGCAACGATCCACCCGAATCCGCCGGGCAGCGCCCGCACACCGACTATGTCGTGACGGGCGATCCGGCCACCGACGTGGCGGCGCGCCGCGGCCGGTACCTGAAAGCAGCGACCACGCTGCTGATCCAGGATCTCGAAAGCCTGGTCACGGCCTGGAGTCCCACCAGCGATGCAAATGCGCCGAACTATCGCGCCACGCTGATCGACGGCGACGTGTACACGGGACTGAAGCGCATGTGGACCGGGATGGCGGCGCTCTCCGAGGTCGAGATGGCCGGCGAGCGCATGAACGTGCCGCTGCTGTCGGGCGATCAGGAGGAAGAACAGTCCTGCTTCAGCGACACCACGTCCGACGACCTGCGCGCCAATGGCGCCGGCATCGAGCACGTCTATTACGCACGTTACACGCGGCCCAATGGCGAGGTCGTCAGCGGCCCGAGCCTGGCCGACCTGGTGAAAGCAGCCGACCCGCGCATGGCCGAAGAAATGGATGCACGCCTGTCGCGCACCCGCGAGACGCTCTCGGCCCTCGGCAATCCATTCGATCGCGAGATCCAGCCGGATCACGAAGAAGGCCAGGCGCGCGTGCAGGCCGGCATCGATGCATTGCGGGCCCAGACGCTGTCGATGGGCCGCGCCGCGCAGTCGTTGCAGATCTTCCTGTCCGACCTGGAAGGGCTGGGAGATTGAGGTGAAAGCCTTTTCCGGCCTCGGCGCGGCACCGCTGCTGATCGCCCTGGGCGCTTGCAGCCACGGCGGTGGACCTGACACAGCTGAGTTGCTCGATCCCAACTCCGGCGGTGCAACGACGGTGCGCAACGCCACGCGCCGCGCTTTTGCACAGCCTGCGGCGAATCTCGACGTGCAGCGCCGTGGCCAGTTCTTCGTCGGCAATGCTTTCTTCAACAGCCCCTGGATCGTCGCACCGGCGACGGCCGGCGCACGCGATGGCCTGGGGCCACTGTTCAACGCTCGCAGCTGCGATGCCTGCCACAACAACGACGGTCGCGGTCGACCGCCCGAGAAGGCAGGCGAGCGCCCCGTTTCGATGGTGGTGCAGTTCGGAACGTCCACACCGGGCGCACACAACGAGCCGGGCGCCGATCCGCGCTATGGCGGCAACCTGAACCCGTTCGCCATCGGCGGTGTCGCACCCGAGGGCACCATTCGCATCGAGCTGCGTGAGGTTCACGGACAGTTCGCGGATGGTGAGGCGTACACGCTGCTGGCTCCGACTTATGTGTTCGAAGAGCTCGCGTACGGCGAACTCGGGCCGGACACTCGATTCTCACCACGCATCGCTCCTGCGGTGTTCGGCTCCGGATTGTTCGAAGCCATTCCCGAAGCACAGATCCTGGAGCGCAACGATCCGGACGATGCCGACGGCGACGGCATTTCCGGTCGCGCCAACCGAGTGTGGGACATTCGCGCCGGACGCACCGTGCTCGGACGCATCGCATGGAAGGCGAATCAACCCGACGTTGCGCACCAGACGGCGGCGGCATTCTCTTCGGAAATCGGCATGTCGACTTCGCTGCGGCCGGAGCAGATCTGCACCGAAGCGCAGACCGCCTGTCGCGCCGCACCGGACGGCGGCACGCCCGAAATCAGCGACGAGATCTTCCAGCACATCGTCGACTATCAGCTGATGCTGGCCGTGCCGGCCCGGCGCAATCTGGATTCGCCCGAGGTCAAGCACGGCGCGCGGCTCTTCCTGGAAACCGGCTGCGAATCCTGCCACCGCGCCACCTTCGTCACCGGCGACACGCCCGACAAACCCTGGCTCAGCCGGCAGACCATCCATCCGTTCACCGATCTGCTGCTGCACGACATGGGTGAGGAGCTGGCCGACGGCCGCGCCGATTTCGAAGCCAGCGGCAGCGAATGGCGTACGCCGCCGCTGTGGGGCATCGGCTTGCAGCAAACCGTGAACGGTCACACCCGCCTGCTGCATGACGGCCGCGCCCGCGATCTGAGCGAGGCCATCCTGTGGCACGGCGGCGAAGGCGAGAAGGCGAAGCAGGCCTTCCTGAACCTGTCCAAGGCAGATCGTGCAGCGCTGCTGCAGTTCCTGAACTCGCTGTAGCGCTACGGGAGGTTCGATGCGATGAAGCGTGGCAGTCCCCTCACCTCGTTCTGCGACGTCGGCATGAGCCGCCGCTGCCTGCTGCTGGGCTCGTTGGGCCTGCTTGGAACCAGCAGCCTGCTCGGCGCCTGCAGCAGCGGCCCCCGGCACACCGGCACCCTGCTCTCGGCTTTTGAAGACGCCCGCGGCGATCAGTATGTCGGTGGCGTCTCGCTCGATACGAATCGGGTCTTCGGCGCAAAGGTAGCCGCACGCGCTCACGGGTGTGCCGTCGATCCCACCGATCCGCAACGCGTTCTGTTCTTCGCGCGTCGTCCGGGCACCGTAGCGTTCGAGCTGCGTCGCGATTCGATGGATGTTCGCACCGTCTTCGAGACCCCGGCAGGACGTCACCTGGCCGGCCATGGCCAGTTCTCCCACGACGGCAATCTTCTGTACACGCCGGAACACGATTACGAGAACGTGCGTGGCGTGATCTCTGTCCGCGACGCACGCACGTTCAAGATCGTCGGCGAGATCGACACGCACGGCATCGATCCACACGAATGTGCATGGCTGCCGGATGGACGTTCACTGCTGGTCGCCAACGGCGGCATCCTGACGCATCCGCGCAGCTTCCGCCGCAAACTCAACATTCCGACCATGGACCCGTCGCTGTGCGTGATCGATGCGAACAGCGGCACGCTGCGGGAGCAATGGCGCCTGCCCGATCACCTGCTGAGCATTCGTCACCTCGCAGTCGCCGCGAACGGCGCGACGGCTGTCGGCCTGCAATACGAAGGCGCGCCAGAGAATGCACCGGGAATCGCTGCCATCTATCGGCCGGGCGCTGGACTGAAATTGCTCACAGCTCCCGTCCCGGAGCGCGGCAAATTTCGCGGCTATGTCGCAAGCATTGCGTTGAGCGAACGACAGAACCGGGTCGCGGCCGCCTGCCCCTACGGCGGTGGCACGGCCTGCTGGTCGCTGTCGGACGATAGTTACCAAGGGTTCATCGCAGCCGCGGAAACGTACGGGCTGTCGCGACTTGCCGACGGCGCCATCGTCGCTTCGCAACGCGACGGCAGCGCCTATGCACTCGACCAGATCGCACTGCACTCTCACTTGCTCGAGCTCGACAGCGACATGCCGCTGCGCTGGGACGATCACTGGGTCGCGGTCTCCTGAGCGAATCTGCATAATCGTGCGGGCCCGCAGGGATTACAGGGAGCCGCTTCGTGATCAGTCCGCCGCTGCGAATCTCGATCGCCGCTCAGATTGCCGTCCTCGCCACGCTGAGCGGCGCAGCGCAGGCCCAGACGCCATCCTGGTCGCCGGAGCCCAAGCCGCGCATCGTCGAAGACCGCTTGCGGGTGGAAGTGAGCCTGCTGGGCGCCAGCGTCGACACCCGGCTGCGCGTCGACGAATCGCCGACTGGGCGCGGCACCCCGATCGATGCCGAGGATGACCTGGGCCTGGATGACTCCGAGCTCATGCCGCAGGCGGAGATCACGCTGCTGCCCGGCAAACATCACCTGTTGCGCTTCAGCAGCCTGAGCACGCGACGCTCGGCGTCCAACTTCATCGATCGGGAAATCTTCTTCGACGACCAGGTGTACCAGCCCGGCGAACGGGTCGACAGCGAACTCAACCTGAAGCTGTTCGGCCTCACCTACGGCTATCGCTTCATCGTGCGCGAGCGCGCCGAACTCACCGGCACGTTCGGCATCCAGATCGCGAGCGTCGAGGCCAACGCAGTCGTGCGCAGCCGCGTTGTCCGCGAAGCGGAAAGCGGCGTCGCGCCGCTACCGCTGGTTGGGCTGGAAGGCCGCTACTATTTCACCGATCGCTGGTCGGTGGAGGGACGGCTGCAATACCTGACGGCCAACATCGAGGACGTGGACGGCTCCATCCTGGACGCGCGCCTGGCGCTCACCTGGCGGCTGAATCCCTACCTGGTGTTCGGGCTGGGCTATCGCTCTTTCGAGATCGACGTGGACTCGCGCGACCGGAGCAATCCGGGGCTCGTCGACATGACCATCGCCGGGCCGCTCCTGTTCGCGCGCGCCAGTCTCTGACGCTCGCGCTCAGAGGCTGGCTTCCTCGGCGGCGTAGCGGTGCTGGCCGGTCACGGATCCGAAACGACGCGAGGCGTGGCCGATCCAGGTCGGCGTGAATCCGTCATGGTACGTGTGACGCTCGACGTCCGGCAGATGCCGGCTGCGCGAGCGCTGGTGCAGCGTGTCCGAAGGCGTTTCTCCGTACAGCGACTTGTAGTTGCGTGCAAACAGACTGAGATCCCATACGCCGAAGCGCGCCGCGATCTTCGTAACCGTCTCTTGTGCCGGATCGGCCGTCAGCAACGCGATACGGATCTCGCGCAGCTGACGGACCTTCAGCAGGCGAATGGGGCCGACGCCGAAGTACTCGCGGAATACGTTGCGTAGCGTCCGCTCGCTGACCTGGGCTGCGCGACACAGATCGGCCAATAGCAGTGGCTGCCCATCGCTGGCTTCCATGAGATCCAGGCAGCGGGCGATCACGCGTGCTCGCGGAAGCTGCTTGCGCCCGACGTGACGATCGTCGGCGCGCATGCTCAGCTCCAGGACACGGAACGCGGCGCTAAGCACATCTTCTTCGGCGGCCGCGGCCGCCGCTCCATCAGCCACGTTTACGCTCCTGTCATCGATGCAAACGCGAGCCACCAACGAGCGCAGCCGCAGCAGCTGCCGAGGTTGCGTGTGTACACGCACGTCGCCGCGGGTCAACGCTCCGTGCTGAGCCGCATCACACAACTCATCATCCATGCAAACGTGATCCAGCGGCACCGTGACCCCGGCCCAGCGAACCACCTGACGGGCCGAATAGGTGAACGGCTGCTCACGCTGCAGCAGGATGAACGAGTCGGCGCTGAGACTGTGGCCGTCGATATGGATGGCCTGCGGATGACTGATGGGCAGACCGAAGGTGAGCATGCCCGGCGTACCGTCGCCGGCAAACGCGGTGGCACCGCCGATCTGCAACTGCTGCAGCTCGAGCTGCCGCACCCGCACCACGTGAATCCACCATTCGGCTGCCGAACGCGCAGTGGGGACGAACCGGCCAGCGACTCCACAGATCGAATCGGCGAACTCGTCGAAGTTCGTATAAGCCAAACGTCCCATATGTCTGCCGTTCCCTTAGCGTCAGTGTCGCGCACCGTAGCCATGTCAACTTCAATTGGCGATACGCATTGTTGCCGATTTCTTCACAGCTGAAGGCCCGCGCGAATCGGCCAGGCTGAATTTACTCCGGCTCAACAAAACAGGGCCCAACGCGGCCGCGCTCGCAACGCTCGAATCAGAGCACGGGCGTAGCAGCCCGTCTACCCTCGGCCGATCCTGGTCGAGCAGCGTGCGGCCGACCCTCTCGTCGAACCTGTATGGCGGCGAAGTTGTCGGCCTCGGGTCGATTCGGCTCCACGTCAGCCTGTCGCTGCTCGACGCCGCCAATACGCTTGCGGCCCCCTGCCTGACCCAGTTCGACCATCCGTGACTGCGTTTCGATCGCCGTCGCGTGCACAATGCGGCTTTGCGGATCGCAGAGGAGACTGGCGTGTATCGACCGATGCTGACGTTGATCGCGGCCCTGTTGCTGACCGCATGTCAGAAACCCGCCCCACCGCAACCGGATGGCAGCACCCACGGCGCAGCGACGGCAACGCAGGATCCAGAAGTCACTCCAGCCCCCGAACCATCGACAGATACGTCGGCCACGGCCGACACCACCAGCGACGTGAGCGCCGTGAACACCGCGATAGACCGGGTGCTCGGCGAGCACGCGCCGTACGAAATCGCCGTCAAGCAATTGCAGCAGGCGGTAGCCGACCACGATGCCACCGCAGTCGCCGCGCTGGTCCAGTACCCGCTCGACGTAACGATCGACGGCAGCAAGATGCTCGTGAAGGATACGGTCGAATTCGTCCGTCTCTATGACAGGATCGTGACGACCGACATTGCCGCGGCCATCACCGGCACGCGCTACGAGGATCTGATGGTCAGCCAGCGCGGCATCATGTTCGGCGCGGGTGAAGCCTGGATCAATGGCGTCTGCGCCGATACGGCATGCAGCCACTTCGTTCCGAAAATCATCGCGATTCAAGCGACGACGGCGACGCGCCGCTGACGCAACGCGTGGACCATGACGGCCACCACCAGCACGTTGCAGCCGAAGGTAATCAATCGCAGGGCATTCACACCGCGGCCGAGTTCATAGAGCTCGAAAGGAATGTAGATTCCACCGCTCACAGCCGCCAGCCATTCCGCCCAGGCGCGGTCGTACCACAGCCCCCAGGCTTCGGCGAACCTCACGGTGGCGTACGCGCCGGCGGCAGCGGCCAGCCACCAGAGTTTGACGTCATTGAGCTCGGTGATCGCGTCGATGAACACCTGCGGATAATGTTTGGCCGGGTCCAGGTGCATGTGGCGAACCAGCCGCTCGGCCACCTGCCGGGCATTGTGATGAAGCAGCGAGAACAGGCCGACGCCCGCAATCACCACCACGGCACCCTTGAATGCCTCCAGCAGAGCAACGACGCGCAGACCATAAACATCGGCCTTGGACATATCACCCGTCCAGTCAACGCAAGATGCGCAAAGCGTAGCATCGCGGCGTGAAAATGTTGCAGAAGCCACGGCGCACCGATTGTGTAGACTGCGGCGAACCCGCATCCACAACGGAGCTCGACGTGACCTGGCGCGCATGGATCACATTCACCGCCTTGTGCGTGGTGTGGGGCGTTCCCTATTTCTTCATCAAGCTGGCGGTGAGCGAACTGTCGCCCGCCTGCGTGGCCTGGACCCGCATCACTCTGGCCGCGGCCATCCTGGTTCCGATCGCAGTCCGACGCGGAGTATTGCGTCCGGCGCTGAGACACAAGGGCGCAGTGTGCGCCTTCGCCTTTGCCGAACTGGTCGTACCATTCTTCCTGATCGCGTTCGGCGAGCAATGGATCAGCTCTTCGCTGGCCGGCATCCTGATCGCCACCGTGCCGCTGATGGTGATCGTGATCGCGCCCTGGTTCGGCGTGCACGAACGGCTGGGCATGCGTCGTCTCGTCGGCCTGGCGATCGGATTCTCCGGCGTGGTGGCGCTGCTCGGCCTGGATCCCGGCCATGGCCCGATGCTGGCGGCCGGTGTCGCTCTGTTGTTGATATCGGCCGTGGGTTACGCGATCGGCCCGCTGGTGGTGCAACGGCATCTCGCGGATGTCGATGAGCTCGGCGCGCTGGCGGCCAGCCTGGTGGTCGCTTCCGTCGTTCTGTTTCCGGTCGCGCTGGCGACCGCGCCGGATCACATGCCATCGGCACTAGCGCTATCGTCGGTGGCCACGCTCGGCATCATGTGCACCGCAGTCGCGCTGCTGCTCTACTTCTACCTGATCCATGAAACTGGCGCGGCACGGGCCTCGATCGTCGCTTACGTCAGCCCCGCCATCGCCGCCGTCCTCGGCGTACTGGTGCTGCACGAGCCGTTCGGCATCGGCTCGCTGGCCGGCCTGATCATGATCCTGTTCGGCTCCTGGCTGGCCACCGGCCGATCGCAGCAGCCAGCGGAATCGCCGGCCTGAAGCTCAATCACGAGTCGCCGACTTCAGGCGCGACGACATGAATGGCGCGACTGCGCTGCAATTTCCACGACGCGCCGAAGTTCCTGCGGGGAACCGTGCGATCACGTGAGACATTGATCTAGCGGTTGACTACCGACCGGCTGTACGCCGACAGGAGTTCATATGGCAAGCCGCTACAGCAAGAAGGCATCTTCGAAGGTCAAACGGGCCATGCACGAACGCAAGCGCGGCACGCTGCGCAGCGGCGGCTCTGGCAAGAAGGTCACCAGCCGCAAGCAGGCCATCGCCATCGGCTTGTCCGAGGCGCGGCGCGAAGGTGCGAAGGTGCCGAAGAAAAAGAGCACCAGCCGACGCAAGTCGAGCAAGAAAAAATCCAGCAAAAAGAAATCCAGCAAGAAGAAGTAGCGCCTCGCTGCCCACTTGGGGTCGCCAGCGCCGGCAGTACCCATCGGCGCCAGCCCGCCGGCTTCGACCCGCTGCGATCAGGCTGCCGGCCTTGCCTACTGCGCCGGAGTATCCGACGCGGGGATCGGGAATCTCGCGAAGATGTCGGCCACGGCCTTGTCGATGGCCGGCCCCGGATTCTGCACCGCTTTCTTCTGGATGCGGCCCTGCGCCACGCCCTGCCACACCAGCTGCTTCCTGGCGGCGTCCACCAGGTCGATGGTGAGCGTGCCCTGCTGGTAATGGACGGTCTGGATGTCCTGCGGATAGCCGCCCCATACGCCATACATGCCGGTGCGATAACCGTAATAGCCCGCCGCCGGCGTGCTGCGCACGTCCTGCCGGTTCTCGACATTGACGTTGAAATTCACCAGCAGCTGCGGGTCCGGCGCGTACTGGTAGCCGCGTTTCTCCAATTCACGGCGGGTGGCTTCCTTCAGTCGCGTACTGACCAGCGTCGTGTAGCTGTTGCGGTCGGTGGAAACGCGCTCGTAGAAACCGAAGGTCTTGTAGCTGTTGAGGTTGGCACCCGGATCGACGTCGGTACGAATGGCCGGGCCGGTGCTGCAGGCGGTCAATCCGATGGCGAACGTCGTCGCCAACAGCACGATGGATCTCGCAAGGCGCATGATTCCTCCTCCGGGCACGCATCGCTCATGCCGCTGCGGCGTGCCGCATACCGTCGGACTTCCGGCAAATATGCCGGTGGCCGGGACGGCAGGGCTATACGCATAAAGAGCGTAAAGCACAGAGCGCGGGTAGCGCTGGCGCCGTCAGGCGCCGGGGATCACAGGTCGCGACGGTCGCGGCTGCAGGTTCCCTGATAGTAGGCTTTGGCTTCGCAGACCTGGCCGCCGGGCAGCGTGCATTTGCTTTCTCCGCCCATGTCGTCTTCGCCGGAAGACTCGGCGTAGATACCGCCGGTGATGGCGCAGAAACGTTGTACGGCTGTTGCGTATCCCGTGACCCGGATGCCGCCAGCGGGGCAGCGACCCTGCAACAGCGCCCACTCTTCGCACTGATAGTTGTCTTCGAAGTGGCAGACTCCGTACTGCGCACCGCTCCCGTTGACGTCGATCGACAGCCTGCCGCCTTGGGCAATGCAATTCTCCGAGGCCGGGTTCGGGGGCCGAACGGGCGGCATCGCGGCCTGCGGCTGCTCTGCCGGCTGCGGTTGCGCCGCCGGTTGCGATTGCTCCACCGGCGCCGGCTCCTTGGTGCAGCCACCGACGACCATCGCAGCGGCGGCCAGGCAGAGATAAACAAGACCGCGCTTCGCATCGAATCTGGTCATGGCAACTTCACTCACGTGCATCGCAGGACGAACGACAGTATGGCCGCTGGCGATCTTCCGCACCAGACTTTGCCCCGTCGTGCAGTCACCGCGATGCACGTGGAAAAGCTGCCTCACACCGAGATCGCTGCATCAGCCGTGAATCGGCAGGCATTCCATGATCTGCACCGAATCCCCGGGGAAGACAGTGAAGTGCGGATGCTTCTCGAACATCCTGGCCGCCGCCACGAAATCGACAGCCCGGCGAAAATTCGACGTCGGGCCATGCATCATTCGGACCGGGCAGCGCCCTGCGGCCCCATGTTTCAGGTACTCGCCGCAGCATCCCGCCGGCTACCCGCCGCACTTCGTGGTCGCGATAGTCGAATCTGCTTATCGCCATCGGCCGCGCAGACTGGACAATACGCCGAATGCATACCCGGCCCGCCGGACTGTCGGTCGCTGCGCTTCTGAGTGTGGCCTGTCTGTATGCCCTGGCCGGCTGCAGCAAAAGTACCGAACCGACGCCCGGCGCCGTCGAAGTCAAAGCGATCGAGATTCAGCCGCAGCAGACGGAACTGTACTCAGACAAGGTCGGCGAGGTGCGCGGCTCGCAGGAAGTGGACCTGCGGGCGCGCGTCACCGGCGTTCTGGTGAAGAAGCACTTCGACGATGGCGCGCTGGTCCATGAAGGGCAACTGCTCTTCTCCATCGACGCCCGGGACTATCGCGCACAGCTGGCCAGTGCGCAGGCACAGCTCGCATCCGCCGAGGCGAATCTCGCCCGGTCACAGCAGGACGTCGACCGCTACGCGCCGCTGCTCGCAGAGAACGCCATCAGTCGCCAGGTTTACGATTCGGCGGTGGCGACGGCAAAGCAGGCGCGCGCACAAGTGGAAGCGAGCCGCGCCGCGATCACCGAAGCCAAGCTGGCGGTGGAGTTTGCCAACGTGCGCGCTCCATTGACCGGACGCATCGGCGCCGCACAGGTCTTCGAAGGTGGGCTCATCACGGCCGGTGTCACGCCGCTGGCCACCTTGTCCAGGGACGATCCGGCCTGGGTGTACTTCCATGTCAGCGAAGCCGAGGTGCTGGACTACCAGCGGCGCGTCGGCACCGGCGAGCCGGGGCAGAACGACAGGATCCGCACCGTGCGTCTGCAGCTCAGCGACGGCTCCATCTATCCGCTGCCCGGTCACATCAACTTCGTGGCGCGCGCGCTGGACCCGACCACCGGCACGTTCGCGCTGCGCGCCGAGTTTCCTAACCCGGACCATCGGCTGCTTCCGGGATTGTTCGCGCGCATCCGCATCACCACCGAGGACCGGCCCAACGCCATCGTCGTCCCGGATCGCGCCGTACAGCAGCAACTGGGCAGCTACTTCGTCACGGTCGTCGGCGCCGAGGACCAGGCGGAAGTGCGGCCGGTCAAGCTCGGCCCGCGCGTCGGCACCCGCTGGATCGTCGCTGAGGGATTGAAGGCCGGCGACAAGGTGGTGGTCGAAGGAATCCAGAAAGCCCGCCCGGGCGCGCCGCTCAAGGTGACCGTGATCACCGCGGACGAGCTCGACGCGGCCGCAACACCAGCCGGGTAGCGGGACCGACGCATGGCACGATTCTTCATCGATCGCCCGGTGTTCGCGATCGTCGTGGCCATCCTGATGGTGCTGGTGGGCGTGATCTCGCTGGTCAACCTGCCGGTGGGCGAATTTCCGGAGATCGCCCTGCCCACGGTGCGGGTCAGCACCGCCTACCTGGGCGCCAGTTCGGACGTGGTCGAGGAAGCGGTGACGGCGCCGCTGGACCGGCAGATCAACGGCGTCACCGACATGCTGTACATCAGCGGCGTCAGTGGCGACGACGGCTCCTCCTCCATCACCGTGACCTTTGCGCTGGAACGCGATCCGGATCTCGCCGCGGTGGAAGTACAGAACCGCGTCTCGCAGGCGACATCGACCCTGCCGCAGGAAGTGATCAATGCCGGCGTCACGGTGCGCAAGCAGTCACCCGACACATTGATGTTCCTGATGCTGCACGCGACCAACGACTCGATCGACCGGCTGTTCGTCAACAACTATGCCTACGTCTACGTGGTCGATCCGATCAAGCGCGTGAAGGGCATCGGTGACGTGCAGGTGTTCGGCTCCGAGTACGGCATGCGCATCTGGCTGCGGCCGGATCGCATGGCCAGTCTGCATCTGACTGCAACCGACGTGGCGCGCGCCATCCAGGAGCAGAACATCCAGGCCCCGGCCGGACAAGTGGGGCAGCCGCCGGCCAATGCGGGCCAGAGCTTTCAATACTCCCTGCGCGTGCGCGGCCGCCTGACGAATCCCGACGAGTTCGCCAACATCATCGTCGGCTCCAAGCCTGACGGCTCCTTCGTCCGTGTGAGCGACGTCGCCCGCGTCGAGTTGGGCGGCAAGGATTACAACTTCCTGGCGCGCTACGAAGGCAAGGGCGCCGTGCTCATGGCGATTTCTCTGGCACCCGGCGCGAACGCGATGGAGACGGCGCGGCTGGTGCGCGAGCAGCTGGTGACGCTCAAGCAGGCGTTTCCGAGCGGCCTGGATTACCGGATCATGTATGACGCCTCGGACTTCGTGGCCGCTTCCATCGAGGAAGTGAAGCACACGTTCCGCGACGCGCTGATCCTGGTGCTGATCGTGGTGTTCGTGTTCCTGCAGAGCTGGCGCGCCACGCTCATCACCATGCTGGCAGTGCCGGTGTCGCTGATCGCCACGTTTGCGGCGTACCAGGCGCTGGGATTCTCGATCAACACGTTGTCGCTGTTCGGCCTGGTACTGGCCATCGGCATCGTCGTGGACGACGCCATCGTGGTGGTCGAAGCGGTCGAGCAGAACATGCACGCGCACAAGCTCAGTCCGCTGGAGGCAACACGCAAGGCACTCGATGAAGTGCAGAGCCCGGTGATTGCCATCGCACTGGTACTGGCAGTGGTGTTCGTGCCGATGGCATTCATTCCCGGCGTGACCGGGCAATTGTACAAGCAGTTTGCGCTGACGATCGCCGTCTCCACGCTGCTGTCGGCGGTGGTGGCGCTGACGCTCACACCGGCGTTGTGCGCGATGCTGCTGCGATCGCAGCCCGAAGGCGAAGCGCAGCATCGCAGTCCGCTGCGCTCGTTCTACGATCGTTTCAACCGCGGCTTCGATCGGCTCAACGACCGTTACCGGCACGCAGTCAGCCTCGGCGCCCGCCGGCTGGCGCTCGTCGTCGGCGGACTGCTGGTCGTCATCGTCGCGATCTTCGGCATGCTGCAGATCACCGCCACCGGCTTCGTCCCCGACGAAGACAAGGGCGCGGTATTCATGCAGATCATCCTGCCGGACGCCGCATCGCAGGAGCGGACCTTGCGCGTGATGGACGAAGTGGAGGCCATCGCGAAATCCCAGCCGGGCGTCGACTCGGTGGTGGGCGTCAGCGGCTTCGACATGATTTCCGGCACGGCAGCGTCGAATTGCGCGCTGATCGTGGTGAAGCTGAAGCCGTGGGAACAGCGCACCGAAAAATCGGAACACGCACTCTCCGTGGTCGGCGCACTGATGGGTAGCACGCGCCATATCCCGGAGGCAGTCGTCGTTGCGTTCAACCCGCCGGCGCTGCCGGGCTTCGGCGCCGTATCCGGCTTCTCGCTGATGCTGGAGGCGCGCGGCAATCAGACACCGCAGGAGCTCGCGCAAGTCGCACAGCAGCTCGTCGCTGCGGCACAGCAGCGACCCGAGATCAGCCGCGTCACCACCACGTATTCCGCCGTGACGCCCAACTATCGGCTCGACGTCGACCGCGAGAAAGTGAAGAAGTTGGGCGTACCGATCTCGGACGTGTTCGCAACCCTGCAGACGTTCATGGGCGGCTACCAGGTCAACGAGTTCACGGCGTTCGGACGCAACTACAAGGTGACCATCCAGGCGGACACCGATTTCCGCCAGGAAGTGCGCGACATCGCCAAGCTGTTCGTGCGCAATGCGCAAGGCGACATGGTGCCGCTGGATGCCGTGACCACCGCGGAGCCCTCGACCGGCGCGCGCTTTCTGCAGCGCTACAACCTTTATCGATCAGCCGCGCTGAGCGGCACGCCGGCGCCGGGGTCAAGCTCGCGCGATGCATTGAAAGCGCTGGAAGAGACTGCGGCAGCCGTACTGCCACCTGACTATGCGATCGAGTGGACCGGGCAGAGCTTGCAGGAAAAACAGGCTGGCAGCACCGCGGTGCTGGTGATGGGGTTGTCCATCGTGGTCGTGTTCCTGTTCCTGGCGGCGCTGTACGAAAGCTGGAGCGTGCCATTCGCGGTGCTGCTGGCGACGCCTTTCGGCTTTCTGGGCGCGCTGATCGCACTGAAAGTGGGGAGCATCGATTTCAACGTCTACGGCCAGATCGGCCTGGTCACGCTGATCGGCCTGTCGGCCAAGAACGCCATCCTCATCGTCGAGTTCGCCAAGCTGAACCACGAGGCCGGCAAGCCTCTCGTCGAAGCCGCCATCGACGCTGCGCGCCTGCGGCTGCGGCCCATCCTGATGACCTCGTTCGCTTTCATCCTGGGCGTGGTGCCGCTGGTCATCGCCTCGGGCGCCGGCGCTTCGTCCAAGCACTCGGTCGGCATCGCCGTGTTCGGCGGCATGATCGCCGCAACGCTGCTCACGACCCTGACCGTGCCGGCGTTCTATGTACTGGTGCAGAGCATGGCCGAGCGCCTCAGGCGCAACCACGACGGCGGCCCCACGAACGGGCCGAAGGTGGAGCCGTCGGGAGCGACGCCGTGATGCGCGCAGCACGCGTAAATAAGGTTCTCACTCCGACGTGCGCCGCCCTGCTCTGCTGCGCGTGCGCCATCGGGCCGAACTACAAGCGTCCGGATGCGGTAACGCCGCCAGCAGCGTATCGGGCGGTCGCGGCTACGCAGACCGAGAAGTCCATCGCCGACGCCGCCTGGGCGGAGCTGTTCGGCGATCCGGAACTGACCGAGGTCATCCGCCAGGCGCTGGCCGGCAATCTCGATCTCGCCAACGCAGTTGCGCGGGTCGAGGAATTCCGTGCGCGCCAGCGAATCGAGCGCAGCGCTTTCGGGCCGCAGATCCGAGGCGTTGCATCGACCAGTCCGAATCCGCAGAGCGACGAGGACGCCAGCTACTCGGCCGGCCTGTCGTTGAACTGGGAGCTGGACCTGTTCGGCCGGATCCGCCGCTCCAACGAGGCAGCTCGCGCGCAGCTGTTCGCATCGGAAGACAACGCGCGGGCGGTCATGAGCTCGTTGGTCGCTTCGGTCGCGACGACGTGGTTTCAACTGCGCGAGCTCGACGCCGAAGTCGGCATCATTCGCGAAACCATCCAGACCCAGGAAGCCTCGCTGTCACTGGTGCAATCCCTGATGCGCAATGGCGTCGCCTCCGGCGCAGAGGAGCAACAGGCGATCGGTCAGCTCGCAAGCACTCGCGCGCAGCTGCCTCTCGCCCTGCAACAGCGGGCACAGGTCGAGAATTTTCTGCAGTTCCTGCTCGGCAATCCGCCGAACGAGATCAAGCGCAACGCACAGCCGGCTTTCGTCCTCGTGCCGCCGGACATTCCGGTGGGCCTGCCGGCGCAGCTGCTCGAACGCCGCCCGGACGTGCGTGCATTGGAGAACAGCCTGCATGCGGCGACGGCGCAGATCGGCGTGGCGCAAGCCAGCCGTTTCCCGTATCTCACCATCGGACTCACTTCCTTCCTAGGCGTGGTCAGTCCCGAGCTCGCCCGCCTGGTCGATGGCGACGATCCCTCGCAGGACGTGTTCTCGATCGGCCCGAGTGCCGACATGCCGCTCTTCCAGTCCGGCCGCGGCAGCGCCAACGTCGCGGCCGCGCGTGCCGTTCAACGTCAGGCGGCGCTCGCCTACCGCTCCGGCGTTCTACAAGCATTGCGTGAAGTGGCCGACTCGCTGGTTGCAACCGAGCAGGTGCGCGAACTGATCGACCAGAACAACATCCGCACCAACGCTGCGGCCGAGGCGCTGCGCTTGCAGCGCATGCGTTATCGCGCCGGCGTCATCAGCTACATCGAAGTGCTCGATGCCGAGCGCCAGTTGTTCTCGGCGCAGATCGACCTGGCGCGCGCCAAGCTGTCGCAATTGCAGTCGTACGTGGACCTGTATCGCGCATTGGGTGGCGGATGGTCGGATGACGAGATCCGCCGGCTGGCGGGCAACGGGAAATGAGATCTCCCGCCGAACCCTCAGCGTTGCGTGAGGACCTCGGCCGCAAGCCTGTCCAGGTTCTGTTCGTTCGCCTCCAGCACGAACTGCGCAATGCTTGCACGATGCTCCGCCGTGTCGAACACCTGCTGCCAGCCGACCCTCGTCTCGTCGCCCTGGGCCGTGAGCGTGATGGTCAGGATGAAATGATGTCCGGAGAAATGCTCCAGCACGATACGCTGCGACGGCACGATCTGCAGGAACCGGCTTTCGTTGGGATAGTCCGTGCCATCCGGACCATGCATGACCAGGCGCCAGCGACCGCCGGGCCGGAACTCGAACTCCTCGAAGGTGCTGCTGAAACCCTTCGGCCCCCACCAGCGCGCCAGTCGAACCGGATCGGCAATCGCCTCGAACACGCGCTGCGCGGATGCGCCTATCAACCGCGAATGCACACATTCGCGTTCGTCGACGCCCGCAGCGTCGGCAGACTGGCTCATGCAGGTCTCCTATGTGTGTGCCAATGTGGATGGCGACGCTGCTCGCCGACCGGGAGCAGCGTCGGTCATCGACATGCCGTCGCAACCCGGGAACGGCGCTTGCGTCAAAGATAACAGGTCGGCTTCTGCGCAGTACTGCGCAGCTATTCGATGACGATCGGCTGCGAGCTCGGATCCGGCTCAGCGGTTCCCGGTCGGTCGCTGGATGACCGTTCCGCATTCTGCTGCGCGGACTCGAGTTCCTTGACGCCGGCCGTCATCAACCGTTGCCAGGCACCCATCGAGTCCGCCGGAAGTGTCGCCAGCGATTGAACCGCATCGAGCCGAACCGCGCGCACCGGATCGGAAAGAAGCGGCGCAATCAGCGCCGCACGCTGCCCGACCGGCAGGACTTCCAATCCACGCACCGCCGCGAAGCGCATCAACGGGTTCGACGTGAACAGCTGCGACCGGAACACGTCCAGTGCCTGCTGACCCGGATAGTTGCGGAGCAGCTCCAGTGCAGTGGCACGAACGATGACCGGCGCCTGCGGCGACTGGGCCAACTGTGCGAGAGCCGCTGCAGCACCCGGCTGCCGCGTTCGCCCGGCCCACAGTGTTTCACCGTAGGTGTGTTCATGCCGGCGATCGGGCCCGTACCACTTGGCTACGGCGTCAGCTGCCCATTGCGACGACCGCTTGTCATGGCAGACGTTGCAGGCGTTCGGCGTACCGAGTCCGGCGGACAGGTCCGGCCGCGGAATCCTGAAACTGTGATCGTGACGCAGATCGATCGTCATGGAGGCGCGCGGTGGTGCGTGACAGTCGATGCACTGCGAACCAGCCCAACCCTGCTTGTGGAAATGGTGCTGGGGCGAATCGTAGTTCTTGTGCTTCAGCCCCGACGTATCAATACCCGCTCGCGCCGCGGGCGCGGCGTCATTGTGGCAACTCGTGCATAGCGCATTGTCTTCGCCGCGAGTCCGCAGCGAATGCGGCTCGTGACAGTCGCTGCAACGCAATCCTTTGGCATGCATCTTCGATTGCAGGAGCGAGCCGTACTCGTAGACATCGCCCTCGATCTGCCCGTCGGCGAAATACCAGGGTGCATCGAGCAGCGCGGGCAGGTGTGTATCCATCAATGGCTTGCCGTGACGATAGTCGCTCCAGATCGAGGCGCGCTGCGAATGGCAGCGCGCACAGGTTTCGATCTGCGCACTCGAATCGTTCGCAGCGATGTCGAAGTCGAAGCCGTGCGCGGGAGCCGGCCGGGCGCGCTCGCCCGCCCTGGCCCAGGCCAGATGCTCGCCGGCGGGTCCGTGGCAAGCCTGGCACCCGACGTCGATCTGCTTCCAGGTCGTGCGATAAATGCCGGTGCTCGCGTCGTAGCTTTGGTTCAGCCCGGTCGAATGGCACTCGGCACACATGGAGTTCCAGTTCTGCGATTGCCGGGTCCAGTGCGGCTCGTCCCTGGAACCGGCGTGCTCGCTCGGATACAGGTCGAACCAGCGCTTGCGCTGCGTGTCCCACGCGATCGTGAATGCCTGCAGACGACCGCGATCGAGCTCCAGCAGGTACTGCTGCAACGGCTCGACTCCGAAGGTGTATTTCACCGGGTAGTCGGCCGGCTGGCCGTCGGGCCCTTGGGTGTTGATCCAGAATCTGGCGTCGCGCTGGAAGAACCGCGTACGCATTCCATCCTTGGCGAAGGTGGCATCGTCGAAATCGCCCAGGACGCTCGACGCGTCGGCTTCCTGCATGGCCAGGTCGTGGTGCGAGCCACGCCAGAGCTGCGCCTGGACGGCATGGCACTCGGCGCATTGCTGCTCATCGACATGCTGGGCCACCGGTGGCGGATGAACGGCAACAGGATGGGCGACTTGCGTTGCAGCGCTTCTCGGTGCGCCTTCTCGGATCCACCACCACAGCAGCCCCGCGATGACCGCGGCGCCGGCGACGATCGCCGCCGTGAGACGCCCGTAATGCGAACCCGATGACTGACTGACGGCACGCTGCCGTGCACCGGCCGGCGGCGGCCGGGCAGGACGAGGCGTGTTCCTGGTCTTTCTGGCCACGGGTCGGGCGCCGATCCTGAGTGGAGCTCGCGTCCACGGGAACGAGGCGGGTCAGTATAGGCACGATCCGCGCAGTCAGCGTCGCGGTTTGTTCGGACTCGCGCCGGCAATCATCGGCGTCTGCGAAAGACATGGCCGGCACGCTATGCTACGGCGCATCGCAGCCACTGCCCCTTGCCATGTCCTTCTTCCTGCTCGCCTTCCCCGCCCTGTTCTCCATCGTCAATCCGCTGGGCGGCGCCTTCATTTTCCTGAGCGCGACCGAGCGCTTCCATCCATCGCTGCGCAGCCACCTGGCGCGCTGGGTGGCGATCTACAGCTTCATCCTCATCAGCGCCTCCTTCTACGTGGGCGCCTACGTGCTGACGTTCTTCGGCATTTCGGTTCCGGTGCTGCGCGTCGCAGGCGGCATCGTCATCGCGCTGGCCGCGTGGCGGATGCTCAACAGGGACGATACGAAAGCGGACCCGGAGACGCCGTCGACGGAGCTGCCCGCCGGCGACACGTTGAACCGCATGGCGTTCTATCCGCTCACCATGCCGCTGACCACCGGTCCCGGCACCATTTCGGTGGTGGTGTCGCTGGGCACCAGCCGCCCCAGCACTTTCGGCGAAGGCCAGCTGTGGTTCTTCGTGCAGATGATGCTCGCCACGGCGCTGCTGTGCGCGATCATCTATCTGATGTATCGCTACGCGGATCAGATCTCCCGCTTCATCGGCGCCACCGGCACTTCCGTCATCATGCGGCTGTCGGCCTTCCTGCTGTTCTGCATCGGTATCCAGATCTTCTGGAACGGCGCGGCGGAACTGCTGGGCGCCCTGCCCAGCTGAAGCGATGCGGCCGCAAGCGTTGCGGCATCAAACCGGTGAGCGATGGGCCTGCACGGCCAGGGGATCGTCACTACGTACGCACCATTGCTATCCGTGCGCAGCCAGACCCGCTGGCATACTCGGGCGCGGGCCGCCACCACGATCGGGTTGCTTACGGAGGTGAAGCCATGCCGCTTTCCGCACTGATCGAAGCCGCCAGCCGCAACTGGTGGCTGATTGCACTACGCGGCGTGATCGCCGTGCTGTTCGGCATCCTCGCCTGGATCTGGCCAGGTATCACGTTGCTCGCGCTGGTGGTGTTGTGGGGCGTGTACTCGTTCGCCGATGGCGTGCTGTCGCTGGTTACCGCGTTTCGCTGGCGCGATTCGGGCAAGCCGCTGTGGGCGCTCATCGTAGTCGGGCTCGCCGGTATCGCCGCTGGCATCGTCGCCTTCGTGTGGCCGCAGATCACCGCGCTGGTGCTGCTGATGTTCATCGCGGCCTGGGCCATCGTGATCGGCATCTTCCAGATCGTCACCGCGATCCGCATCCGCAAGGAGATCGAGGGCGAGTGGCTGCTGGGCCTGTCGGGCGCGGTCTCGTTGATCTTCGGCCTTCTGATGGTGGCCAATCCGGGCGCCGGTGCCATCGCCGTGGTATGGCTGATCGGCGTCTATGCCGTGTTCTTCGGCGTGCTGCTGATCGGGTTGAGCTGGCGACTGAAGAGCCTGGTCCCGCGCGCCGTGTGAATCACGGACTATTTTTCAGGTGCCGGCGCGGGCGCCTTGGGAGCGTCGGACGGCTCGGTCGTGGCCGGAGCCTGCTTGGCGGAATCGACCGGGATGGATCGATCCGGCACCAGCATGATCAGGCCGGGCTGCGACGGTTCCGGCGCCTGCTCGGTAGCCGCCGGCGCTTCGACCGGCTCGGGCCGCCCCGCATACAGCGACGTAATGAAGCGTACTGCCTGCACGGCGACCAGGAAGCCGGCCAGCAGCAGCAATACCGGCACCAGGGCGGCAAGCAGCGTCATGAACCGGCGAACGTTCGACACCTTGGGCTTGACCCGTTCGGCTTCGATGCGCTCCTGCGCACGTTGCTGCACGGCGCGTTGCAATTCGTTCTGCGGGCGTTCGAACGGCAGGATGCGTGCCGTCGACGAGTCGTCCCCGGTGGACGGCACACGTTCTTCGGACGATTGAGTCATGGCAGTTGCTCTGGACCGATTTTAGGGTCGATGGCGGGACGCCGCGGCCTTCGTGAAAGAGAGTGTAACCCGCTGCCCCCGGTTCCTCCCAAGACCGTGCGGATCGCACGCGACGCGCCGATATAACCATCGCGGCGAAGCCATGATTCGGCTTCGCACGAATGCTGGATCACAGCGCAAGCTACGGACGAATCACAGGAAAACAAGAGCCTTACATGGATGTGTCGGCAACGGTAGGCGTTTTCCCTAAAGCCGCGCAAGCATCTCCCGCTCGTGTCCGGATTGCGCATCGCGACTTCCGCTCGAGCGCCATCCGCGGGATTTTTCTGCCGCAGGACCGGGTCGCCTCCGACCTCGGCCCGAGCGTCAGTCCTGCTGCGTCAGCTCTTTCCCCGAAGCGAGCTGCCACTCGCCGCCGGCACTGCGGCAGACCGGGAACGTGGACTCGCCTTCGATGCCCTTGGCCTGGTTCCAGAGCTTCAACTTGCGGCAATCCAGCCCATCGCTGGATTTGAAGCGCCCCAGTCCCTGGACCTTGCCGGAGTAGCCGGTCTTGGGATTGCTCCATTCGCGCTGCGCGCTCGGATCGCTGCCGTTCAGGATCTGAAGCGCCGCATCGCTCATGAGTTTCAGGTCGCCGTCGGTGAAATAGTAGATCGGCGTGCGGCGCAGGAAACCCAGGCCGGCCGCCGGCGCCGCCAGCGGCAGCAACACCGCTGCGGCGATCAATGCAGACCCAATCCGTGTGCGTGTATTCATGATGGAGACTCACCTTGGGGGGCAAACAGAGGCCGCGAGCGGATCTTGAACGGCGCATCCAGTCCTGCCGCCCACTTGGCGTCCTGTCCATAGATGTCGCGGCGGAAATTCACCCGGCCCTGCGGATCGACCCACGCGGTCCAGTAGGCGAGCAGGACGGGCACCTTGTTCTTGAGCGTCACGTTCTGAGTCTGGCGCGTGGCGAGCACGCTGGCGATGCTTGCATCGTTCCACTTGTCCGGCTCGGCCAGCAGCAGTTTCGCCAGTTCCAGCGGCCGCTCCACGCGCACGCAGCCTGAGCTGAAAGCACGATCGGCCGCATCGAACAGCCCCTGCGACGGCGTGTCGTGCAGGTAGACCATGTACGGATTGGGGAACATGAACTTCACGCGGCCGAGCGCATTGGCCGGCCCCGGATCCTGCCGCAGCGTGTACGGAATGTAGCCGCTGTTGTACTTCGACCAGTCGACGCTGGCGGGATCGATCTCCCGACCGGCGCTGTCCAGCACCTTCAAGCCGCGCCGCGTGATCGAGGCCGGGTCGCGCCGCGCTGCCGGCAGGATGTCGCCCTTGATGATGCCGGGCGGCACCGTCCAGGTCGGATTCCACACCAGGTAGCTGATCTGGGAGCGGAAGATGGGTGTGCGGCGATAGGTCTTGCCGACCTGCACCCGCGACTCCCACACCACGTCCTCGCCGCGCACGAAATAGATGGTGTAGCCGGCGATGTTGACGACCACGAATTCGTTCGGCAGATCCTGCAACAGCACGCGGCCGCGATCGAGATTGACGCGTAGCTGCCGGACGCGGTCCACGATCGGCACGTTCAGCTCGGCCAGGGTCCCGGCACCGGCTACGCCATCGGCCGACAGCCCCATGCGCTGCTGGAACTGCTTCACCGCAGCTTCGAGCGGCGCATCGTACTGCGTGGATTCGCTTGCGTACTGGCTGTCGAGATCGCCGCCCGCAACCATTCTGGCGCGCAATACCGCGACCCGCGGATCGCTCAAACCCGGTTTCAACGCAGGGCCGGAAGCGACGGTGGGCCAGCCGCCAGCGGCTTCCACTGCACGGTAATGGGCCAGTTCGCTCTTGAGCCCGGCGTACAGAGGATGTGTCGGCTTGAGCGCCTCGATGCGCTGATACACGCTCTGCGATGCAATCGCGTCCTCGATTTCCTGCGAGACGTCGCGGTTGGCCATCACCCGGCCGTAGTTCCATTGGGCATCGAAGGACTCGGCGTCCACCTTGCCGAACGAAAGGTGATAGGCGAGCCGCAGCACCGCGTCCGTCATCAGGATGTCGTTCTGCGCCCGCAGGATATCGGTCGCGCCCGGCGCGGTCGTCTTGATTGCGAGATCCGTCAGAACGGAAGTGTGGTAGTCGGCGGGATCGAGACCATCTGCGTAGCTGTCCGCCAGGGCCTTGCGCAACTGCTGCGCGACCACCGGGTTGGTCCAGGCAGGCTGGAACGCGCGGCGCGTGTAGAACTCGTGAATGCGCTCGGCCCAGGCGATGCGTTCGCCCTGGATCAGCGGACCCTCCGGGTTCATCACCGCATTCAGTTCCGCTTCGAGCGCCGCGGCGGTGCCGCTGACCGGGCTCGATACCGTCTGCGCATGCAGCAGCGCGGGCATCCACAGCAACACGGCTGCAACGATTTGCAGACTGCGCGACCAGCGGGCAACTCCGGAATGGGTCGTGAGCATCACAGCTGAGACTCTATGGGCAGGAACTTCAGAAGCCAGGTTACCGCACGCCGGCCCCAGCCAGCATACGGATCGCTGGCATATTGCAGCGTCTTGCCGTTGAGCGTCTCGGTCCAGAGCGTGCGTCCTTTTGCGTCGAGCGTCACGACGAAGCTGCGCCGGGGCGTCGCGCCTTCTTCGAACATGGCCGCCAGTTGCTCTGCGAGTGCGGCACTTTGGATCCACGCCCCCATCTCGCAATTCAAGGTGGCCGAGCGCGGATCGAGATTGAACGAACCGACGAAGATGTGTTCGCGATCGACGATCGCCGCCTTGGTATGCAGGCTGGCGCGCGAGGAGCCGAAGCTCATGCGCTTCTCGTGCTCGAAAGCCTCCGGCGCGGGCTTGAGCTCGTAAATCTTCACGCCCCCTGCGAGCAGCCGTTTGCGATAACGCACGTAACCGCTGTGAACCGCGGCCACGTCGGTGGCCGCAAGCGAATTGGTCAGGATCTCGACGTCGACGCCGGCGGACGCGAGCTGGCGCATGCCATCAGCGCCGCCGGCGCCCGGCACGAAGTACGGCGAGATCAGCAGCAGCTCGCGGCGGGTGGCGCCGAAAGCATCGATCAGGCTCTGCAGCACGCCCGGCCTGATCTCCGAGGCGTGCTTGATGGCTTTGCGCGGATCGTCGGCGACCACCTGCACGCCGCTTTGCCAGGCCAGCTCGTAGTCGCCTTGCAGCATGCTGACGATTCCCGACGATTGCCGTAGCCGCCGCAGGTAATCCGAGTCCGCCTGGGCCCGCGCCGAGTCCGCCAGCACCTGGCGCACTTCGTAGAGCGTCAGCTTGCGGCGCATGGTCCGCCGCAAGTGATCGATGGGAATGCTGCTTTCGCTGTTCCAGTATTCGTCGAAGCTGCGCACCGTCTCGTCGACTGCCGCTCCGGCCAGCAACACGTCGAGATCGACGAAGTTCACGCCATCGCTGGCCGAGAAATACTCATCGCCGATGTTGCGGCCACCGACCAGCGCGATGCGTCCGTCGGCGATCCAGGCCTTGTTGTGCATGCGGTGATTGAGACGCGAGCCACGCGCGAATACTTCCGCCAGCGTTCGCAAGGTGCCGGAACGCGTGGCGAAGGGATTGAACAGCCGGATTTCGATCTGCGGATGCTGATCGAGCGCCATCAGCACGGCGTCGCGCTGGCGCGCATCCATGTCGTCCAGCAACAGGCGCACACGCACGCCGCGGTCGGCGGCGGCCAACGCCTCGCCGGCCAGATATCGCCCGGTCGCATCGTTGTGCCAGATGTAGTACTGCAGATCGAGGCTGCGCGCCGCTGCCCGGGCACTCAAAGCACGCAGCGCGAACGCGTCGGTTCCCTGCGATACCAGGCGAGCGCCGGACCGGCCGGGCCCGGCAAGGGATTGCCTGGCGAACCATTGGTCGAGGATCGCATCCTCGGCGGGCGGGATCGCAACGCTCGGTCGTGCAGGCATAACTCCGGGACGGGTCACGGCGCAGCCCGTAAGCGCAGCGTCAGGCCCAATGACAGAATGAAGGCAGACCTTATTAGAGCGGTATGCAACGGCAATTGCATCCCCTTCTTGGATCCGGCCGCCGTCCGCTTGCCGCGACAGACGCACACCTTAGGCTTGCGGGCCGCATAGTATTGGCATCCGCTTGAACGGTTGATCAGGGGCATTCGTATGTCGGCACTCTCTCTGGCTCGATGCGTCGGCGCCTGCGCCAGGCTGGCCGGCGCCATCGTACTTGGTCTGGGCGCAGTCGTATGCCAACCCTCGCAGGCGGAAACTGCCGCGACCGTCACTACACCGCGCCCGCGCGTCGGCCTGGTGCTGGGCGGCGGCGGCGCGAAAGGCGCCGCTCACGTGGGCGTACTGCAGGTCCTGGACGAAATGCACATCCCGGTGGACTGCATCGTCGGCACCAGCATGGGCGCGCTGGTCGGCGGCATCTATGCCTCCGGCAAGAGCGCCAAGGAAGTCGACTCGCTGGTGCGCAAGATCGACTGGCGCGAAACGCTGGCCTTCGCCAGCCTGCGCGAAGAGCTGCCGATGCGCCGCAAGCAGGCCGGCATCACCTACAGCAATTCCCTGGAGTTCGGTATCCGTAACGGCGGTATCGCGGCGCCGGCCGGCTTCATCAACAGCCAGCACGTGGAGCAGACCATCCGCAAGCTGGCGCACACCGCCTCGGCCAAGGACGATTTCGACGAGTTGCCGATTCCCTTCCGCTCGGTGGCCACCGACATGCAGACCGGCGAGATGGTGGTGTTCGACCACGGCGACCTGTCGATGGCGATGCGCGCGAGCATGGCGGTGCCCGGCGTTTTCTCGCCGGCGGTGATGGAGGAACGCGTGCTCGGCGACGGCGGCCTGGTCCGCAACCTGCCGGTGGACGTCGCCCGGTCTTCGTGCGCGGATGTGGTGATTGCCGTGTGGCTGAAAACGCCCACGCCGGATCGCGACACGCTGCTCTCGCCGCTGGCGCTCATTTCCCGCTCGCTCGACGTGGTCATCGACAGCAACGTCCGGCAGCAGCTGGACACGCTCACCGCCCAGGACGTGGCGATCGCCATCGACATGCGCGACATCGGCTCGGCCGATTTCGATCGCATCGAGCAGGCGATCCCGCTGGGGCGGATTGCCGCACGCGCGCATCAGGCCGAATTGGCGCGCTTCGCCGTGTCGGAAGCGGAGTATGGGGCGTGGCGCCAGAGCAAGATCGCCCAGCAAAACACCCGTACCACCGTGGCGGACATCGAGATCAAGCACCTGGAGCGGGTCAATGCCAGCTACGTCGAGTCCTCGCTGGAGATCAAGCCCGGCATGACCGTGACCGACCGCAAGCTCGACGACCAGGTGGCCGACGTATTCGCACTGGGCGACTTCGAGAGCGTCAGTTACCGGCTGCGCGGCGATCCGGCGCGAGCACTGCTCGAGATCGATGCGATCGAGAAATCCTGGGGCCCGCGCTTCCTGCGCTTCGATCTGGGTCTGGCCGCGTCCACCGAGGGCGAGACGCCGTTCGTACTGCGCGCCGACTACCTGCATCACTGGATCAACAGCGCTGGCGGCGAGATTCACGGCGCGGCGCAACTGGGCCGCACCACCCTGCTCGAAGCGTCGCTGTATCAGCCCATCGACGTGCGGCACGAATGGTTCGTCGAGCCCGCCATCCAGTTGAAGCGCTCGTTGGAAGACGTGTATCTCGATGGCGATACCGTGGCGCGCCTGGATCTGCGGCAGGCCTACGGCGAGGTGGATTTCGGCAGGACTTTCGGACGCTCGGTCGAGCTGCGACTCGGAGTGCGCGGCGGCGCGGCGCGCACCGAACCGGACATCGCGGTGCCGGGCCTCATCGCAACCAGCAACGAAGCGCAGAACGCCTGGACTGCGAAGGCTATCTACGACACTCGTAATACGCCGTTGCTGCCGACGCGCGGCTGGCTTGCGAGAATCGATTATCTGCGCTCGGAAAAAGGCCTGGGCAGCGACGGCAACTATGAGCGGCTCGACGGCCTGGTGCAGACGGCCATGCCGTACAAGCACGACGTGGTGATCCTGTCGGTGGCCGGCGGCACTTCGTTCAACAGCGCGCTGCCACCCAACTACACCTTCACGCTGGGCGGACCGGAGAGCTTTCCGGGCTTTCGCATCGGCGAGTTGCGCGGCATGGAATACTGGACCGGCTCCGTCAGCTATCTACGCAAGATCGCCGACATCAGCCAGCTGTTCGGCCAGGCGCTGTACCTGGGCATCCAGGCCCAGGTGGGCTCGATGCAGCAGCCGGCCCTGGAACAGGGCGACCTGTACCAGGGCCGGCTCTACTCCGGCTCGGTCTTCGTCACCGGTCGCACCCCGATCGGCCCGATGACCGTCTCCATCGGCGTCGCCAGCAGCCACAGCTGGCTGCTGTCGATCGGCCTGGGCCGGCCGATCGAAGAAGGCACGATCATGGATTTCGCGCGGTAACAAAGCGGCGATCGTGAATTTCTGCACCAAGCCGCAAAATTCCCGTGCACCGATACTGCTGCGCGAGCACCAGAATCCTGTTGGGTCGGCAATGGACGCCGACCGAGGATTCCCGCCTCTTGGACGAGTACCGGTTCACGGAGTATTTCGAACTCGTGGTGCTGCGCAAGCGACCGTATCTGCGCAGGGAATGGTGCATCCGGACGTTGCGGAACGCGATCCGCTCAGAGCCGCAGGAAGACGATCGCTTGCGCTTCTGGCCGGCGATTCCCGAACTCGGCAGACGCTACTCCTGAAGCGGGGTACTTTGCAGCAGCTCGTACACGCGACTCGCCACCGTGACCAGGGTCTGTGAGCATGGCTCGCAGCCTCCGCCGCAGCAGGTCGGCCATTGGGAAACCGGCATCGAGAACAAGGGACGCACGCAACTGCGGTAGTAATCCTGGAGTCCGGCTTCCTCGGCGGCCTGCGCGAGCGCCTGGGCGAATTCGGGACTGCGGGTGTCGACCATGGCGACGCAGCCTACCCGAAGCAACGACCGCGGCAACAGTACCTGCGTCGGCGACGCTGGTGATCGGCGGCGGGCGCAGATGGGGTAGCCTGGCAGCCAGCAGTTTCTCGAGATCCACAAAGGAATCCGCGTCATGGCCTGGCCCGCACCCGTCATCCTGCACGGCACGTACGTAAGACTGGAACCGCTATCGCAGTCGCACCATGACGAGTTGGCGGAAGCCGTGCGCGACGGTGAGCTGTGGAATCTGTGGTACACGTTCGTGCCCACGCCCGAGAAGATGCGCGCCGAAATCGAGCGCAGGCTGAGCCTGCAACAGCAAGGCTCGATGCTGCCGTTTGCCGTGATCGAGGTCGCCAGCGGCCAGGCGGTCGGCATGACTACCTACATGGACATCGACGCTGCCAACCGGCGCGTGGAGATCGGCTCGACCTGGTACCGCAAACGCGTGCAACGCAGTGCGCTCAATACCGAATGCAAGCTGCTGTTGCTGCGGCATGCGTTCGAGCAACTCGACTGCATCGCCGTCGAGTTCCGCACGCATTTCTTCAATCACGCGAGCCGCCGGGCGATCGAGCGGGCAGGCGCGAAACTGGATGGCATCCTGCGCAACCATCGCCTGTCGACGGACGGCACGCTGCGCGACACCTGCGTGTACAGCATCATCGCCGGCGAATGGCCGGCCGTGCGATCGCATCTGACGTATCAGCTTTCCAGGCCACGGATCGAGGCTTGAACTATCCAGCCCGCGTCCTCCCTGCCTGACGCGCAGCAGCACGCAGCGCGCGCATCGATCGGTGTCGTCACCTCGAACGCAGCTCAGGTACGCGACCGACCGATGGTCCCCTGCACCTGCTGAACCAGCTCCCCGGCATCGCCACAGCGGATACCCGCCGCGTTCGCCTCGTCCGTATCCAGGTGCATCCGCAGCCGGAATTCCTTGGCGACGCGTACGACCACGTCGCCGAAAACGAGGTCGCGGCCTGCACTGTCGACGCGAACCTCCACCGAATCGTGATCGTGCAGGCCGAGCTGCTGCGCTTCCTGCGGACTCATATGGATGTGCCGCCGCGCGCAGATTACGCCGCTGGAAATGGTGACGCGCCCTGCGGGGCCTTCGAGCGTAATACCGGGCGTGTTCGCCAAGTCGCCGGAAATGCGCACCGGCGCATCCACACCAAGCACGAACTCGTCACTGCGAGAGATCTCCACCTGATCTTCCGCCCGCGGCGGGCCCATCAAGCGAACGTTCGCAATCCGGCCGCGCGGGCCGATCAGCGTCACCGTTTCCTGTGCCGCAAACTGCCCCGGCTGCGACACGGGCGTGCGCTCGTGCAGGCGATAGTCCTTGCCGAACAGATCGTCGATCGTCTTCTGCGTCAGATGCGCATGACGTGCCGAGACTTCCACCGGAATCAGGATCTTCTCAGGGTGGCTCGATTGCTGAAGCAGCGCCGCCGTCTGCAACGCGATCTCCAATTCTTCGTTGGCGCGCACCACGAACAAGCGCACACGCGATCCGGCCTCGGAGATCTCGCAAGCCGGCTTTGCATCGCTCAGGCTGCAATCGCGATTGCGACCCTCGTCCAGCCGTGCCCCGAGAAAATCCAACCGCTGCATCACCCGATGCCGCATCAGCGCGCTGTTCTCGCCGATCCCCCCGGTAAAGGCAATTGCATCCACACCCCCCATGACCGCGGCATACGCACCGACGTACTTGCGTACCCGGTGCGAGTACAGCGTGATGGCCAATCGACAGCTCTCGTCGCCCTGTTCGGCACGCTGCTCAATGACACGTAGATCGTTGGTACCGGTCAGGCCCTCAAGGCCGCAGCCGTGATTCAGCAGGTCGTTCAGCGCCTGGGCGTCGTAACCGCCACGCTGCATCAGCAACACCAGCACACCGGGATCGATATCGCCGCAGCGTGTACCCATGACCAGGCCTTCGAGCGGCGTCATCCCCATGCTGGTTTCGACACTGCGTCCGTACTCGATCGCATCGACGCTCGCGCCGTTGCCCAGATGGCAGGAGATGATCCGCAACGCCTGCGGCTGAGCATTCATTCGTTGCGCGACGGCGTGCATGACCTGCGCATGGCTGGTCCCGTGGAATCCATAGCGACGGATACCGAATTGCTGCGCGATATCCGTCGGCAATGCGTACTGCCTGGCGCGATTCGGCAGCGTCGCGTGGAACGCCGTGTCGAACACGGCCACATGCGGCACGTCCGGCATCTGTTCTCGTGCGAACCTCGCCGCAGCCAGGGCGAACGGATTGTGCAGCGGCGCCAGCCCATCGAGCTTCGAGATCGCAGCGATGGTGACATCGTCGAGGCGTGTCGGCTGCACGAACTGTGCACCGCCGTGCACGATCCTGTGCGCCACGGCTTCGATCACTGCCTTCTGCGGTATACGTGCTCGCACTTCGGCGAACAGGCGCTGAATCGCCGCTCGTGTGTCCGTGCCGGCATCGAGTGCGAAGCTCTCGTCGCCGCTGTGGAGTCGGCAGTCGGACGACGCCAGATTTTCAATGCGTAGCACCAAGCCGCGCTCGCGTGTCGCGGTATCGATCAACACGCTCTTGACCGAAGAGCTGCCGCAATTCAGGGCGAAAACACGCATGAGTCGTGTTCCTCGAATGGGATGGGACTGGTGCTCGCGTGCCTGACGATACTACGGCGCTCACCTACGGTCTGCCCAAAGCCCTTATTTACCCGTTGCGCTACGCCCGCAGAATCCATTTTGCCGGAACCCTCCGCCGGCATTCCCAAGAGTCCCCTACGATGCGCGCGCACGCCGACCCGACGCATGATGCCACCGCCGACTATCTCGACCGGATGGACCGCTGGTGGCGCGCCGCCAACTACCTGTCGGTGGGCCAGATCTATCTGCTCGACAATCCGCTGCTGCGCGAACCGTTGCGGCTGGAGCACATCAAGCCGCGGCTGCTCGGTCATTGGGGCACCACGCCGGGGCTGAATTTTCTCTATGCGCACCTGAACCGCGTCATCCGCCGTTACGACCTGGACATGATCTTCATCTGCGGCCCCGGCCACGGCGGTCCGGCGATGATCGCCAACACCTACCTCGAGGGCACTTATAGCGAGTACTACCCGGACGTCTCCGAGGACCTGGCGGGCATGCAGCGGCTGTTCCGGCAATTCTCGTTTCCCGGCGGCGTACCCAGCCATGCCGCGCCCGAGACCCCGGGATCGATCAACGAAGGCGGCGAACTCGGTTATTCGCTCTCACATGGGTTCGGCGCGGCATTCGACAATCCGGACCTGGTGGTCGCCTGCGTCATCGGCGACGGCGAAGCGGAAACCGGTCCGCTCGCGACCAGCTGGCACTCGAACAAGTTCCTGAATCCCGCCACCGACGGTGCGGTGCTGCCGATCCTGCACCTGAACGGCTACAAGATTGCCGGCCCGACCGTGCTCGCACGCATTCCTCGCGAAGAGCTCACGCAGTTGCTGTGCGGTTATGGCTACGAGCCTTACTTCGTCGATGCCGAATCGCCGCCGTCGGCCACGCACCAGTCCATGGCACGGACACTGGACACCGTCATCGAGCGGCTGCGCTCCATTCGCAGCGAGGCGCAGCACAGCGGATTCCACGGCCGACCGCTGTGGCCCATGATCGTGCTCAAGAGTCCCAAAGGCTGGACCGGTCCGCAGGAGGTCGACGGTCTGCCGGTGGAAGGCAGCTGGCGTTCGCACCAGGTGCCGCTGGCGCAGCTGGCGCAAAAGCCCGCCCACCTGAAGCTGCTCGAAACCTGGATGCGCAGTTATCGGCCGGAAGAACTGTTCGATGCGGACGGTCGCCTGCACCAGGAGCTGCGGGATCTTGCGCCATCGGGCCGCCGGCGCATGGGCGACAATCCGCACGCGAACGGCGGCATTCTCCTGCGGAAGCTGCGTCTGCCCGACTATCGCCGTTACCAGGTCGAAGTGAAGCAACCGGGGGCCACGACCGCCGAGGCGACCCGGGTGCAGGGCGCCTACATTCGCGACGTCATGAAGCTGAACCTGGCAAGCCGCAACTTCCGCATCTTCAGCCCCGATGAGACCACTTCGAATCGCTGGGATGACGTGCTGCAGGTGACGGCACGCAGCAGCACGGCGCAGATCCTGGCTTCGGACTCGCACATCGCGCCCGATGGGCGCGTCATGGAAATGCTGAGCGAGCATCAGTGCGAAGGCTGGCTGGAAGGCTACCTGCTGACCGGACGACATGGCTTCTTCAATTGCTACGAGGCCTTCGTCCACATCGTCGACTCCATGTTCAACCAGCACGCCAAGTGGCTGAAGACCTGCAATCACATCGCCTGGCGGCGGCCCATCGCCTCGCTCAACTATCTGCTCACCTCGCACGTCTGGCGCCAGGATCACAACGGCTTCAGTCACCAGGATCCGGGCTTCATCGATCACGTGGTGAACAAGAAGGCCGAGGTCATCCGGGTGTGGCTGCCGCCGGATGCGAACACGCTGCTGTGCGTCACCGATCGATGCCTGCACAGCCGCAACCTGGTCAACGTCATCGTCGCCGGCAAGCAGCTGCAGCCGCAGTGGCTGTCGATGGATGCGGCGCTCAAGCATTGCAGCGCCGGCGTCGGCATCTGGGAATGGGCCGGCAGCGATCACGACGGCAGT
>DATMEZ010000113.1:0-3132 GCA_035556415.1 Povalibacter sp. | reverse complement strand
CGCTGAAATAACGGGCAAGAAGTTCCGGCCAGGACGGCCCGGAAGCATTCCGCCAGCTCCTCCCACGAGAGCCCGACAGCCGAACATCGCGCGAACCCCAAGGGCACAAACGCGAAGGAAAGCGGCAGGTCTTCGGACTCTCGGACGGACGATCCGCGAAAATTTCGCTCGAGGATCGCTGCTCTACTGATCGCCGCTTCCCGGGCCGTTCGGCCCAGTGCGATGGCAATGGTCGTTTCCGATTACCGCTGCGGGGCAGTTCCGGCCTTGGGTCGTGACCCGCACCGGATTCCCTTTCAAGCCTGCGTGTGAAGGCAGGCACCGCTGACGGCCAGCACGATAGTCAGCGCCGATCGCACGCGTCAATGCAACAGCCCGTTAAGCGATGGGCAATGCGGTGCACGCAGCGAGCCCCCACCGGCACGTGCACACTCAATCATTCGCCTGCCGAGCCTTCTCAGACGCAATCGCCTGCAGGTTCAACGTGTTCTTCGCCAGCGCGCTGAGCTCGGCATCGGCTGCCTTCTCCTGATCCGCACATTCGGCGAACCAGGCGGCCTCCTGCGTTCGGCCCAGTGCCTTGGCGTGGGCCGCGACCGTACCGTAGCTGGCGATCATTTGATGGATGATGCGCTGAAGGGCGGCGGTCCATGCGGCGTCGCGGACGTCTTCCGAGCACGTATCGGCAATCCGGCTGGTTTCGCGTGCCAGCGCACGCATAGCCTTGTCCGGGTGCAGGCGAGTCTTCGGTGCAAGTCGCGCCAGCAGGTCTTCGAGGTACACATGACGCAATCGCATTTGCGCAGCGTAATCACTCACGCGTTGCGCCAGTGCGTCATCGTGCATGTCCACCCAGACTTCTTCTGCGACCGTGCATGCCTGGAACTGCGTGCTTTGAAGATCCTGAAGTTCCGTGTGGTACATCACTTCGAGACTGTCGATCATGGGGGTGGCAACGCGTTGCTTCGCGGCCGTCAATACCTGCCCGAAGCCCGCCAGCGTCGAGCGCAGGCCAGTCATCGCTGCCGTTTTCGGATCTGAAGAGGTGGATCGCTGCAATGGAGTGGTCATGGCCCAGCCCCCGGAGGCGCGTCGCGCGATAGCGTGACGATACGCCGTTGCCACGAACGGCTCATTTCGCCAAATGCATACGACGGCCGCGACCCGCGCGACGACACCCCAGGATGCTGCAGGCCAGCATATCGGCTACCAGTTACGCGCCTTCCTGCTGGGAGATGGATACTTCGGTGTCCGGCGCTACGTCCGTGTTGTAGATGATGCGATAGAGCTTCCAGCTGCCGTTCACGTTGCGCCACACGTGCAGATATTTGCCCAATTCGATGTCCGCTCCGCGCCTTATGTCCCGAACGCGATACTGGCCCTGCTCCACGGCAATGTCGTCGCGCACCAGCGTCATGTCGGCGGTGGTGTCGAACACGACGACCGGATTCATCTGGTCCTTCAGGAACTGCTCGATCCCCGCACGCCCCGACACTATCGGTCCATGCTGCGGCAGTATCTGCGCGTCGTCGGTAAAGAGCGCAACGCATGCATCAATGTCGTCATTGTTGAACGTCCGTTCGAATGACTCGATGACGGAGCGAGGCAGTGTTTCCTCCCTGGCGCAACCGGTAATGGCGAGGCAAAGCAGTCCGCAGAAGATCGTACCGATGGTCTTCATACCGCCCTCCTGCGCAGCTTCGCCTGGAGGTCTGACACGCAGCTGCGCACGCAGCACCCACCCCCGGAGAGTATTCTCGGGCAGTGGCCGACGTTACCGGGAAATCCGAAAGGCGGGATGCGGAAATCCGCGCGATCTATCGCGTCAAGCGGAATGCACCAGCTTCAGCTGCGGCGTGGTACGCGTGATGCGACTGAGGGATTCGACCGACTCCGGCATGGCGATGTAGATGCCCTGCGCGTACTCGACTCCGATGTCCGCCAGGCACGCCAGCACTTCGGCCGACTCGACCCGCTCGGCGATGGTCTTGATGCCCATCGCATGGCCGATCTGGGTGATCGCTTCCACCATGCAACGATCCACCCGGTCGGTGGTCATGTTCTGCACGAACTGGCCGTCGATCTTGAGATAGTCGACCGGCAGGTTCTTCAGGTACATGAACGAGGACAGGCCGCTGCCGAAATCGTCGAGCGAGAACTGGCAGCCGCGCGCCTGGAACTCGCGCATGAAATGCACCACGTTGTGCAGGTTGGAGATGGCCGCGGTCTCGGTGATCTCGAAGCACACCGCGCCCGGACTCAGGTCGTAGCCCTGCAGCTCGTTGATCAGGAATTCCAGGAAGCGGTCGTCGTTGAGGGAGGTGCCCGACAAGTTGATCGAGATGGTGTAGCCGTGCCGCACGTCGCCGTCGGTGCGGTAATGCGCCAGCGCGCCCAACGCCTGGCTCACCACCCAGCGGTCGATCATGGACATCACGTTGTAGCGCTCAGCTGCCGGAATGAATTCCGCCGGCAGCACCAGCCGGCCGTTCTCGTCGCGCATCCGCACCAGCAATTCGTAGTGTCCGCGCGGGTCACGGTTCGCGCCGATCGGCACGATCGGCTGGTAATACAGCTCGAGACGATTCTCTTCGACGGCGCGCGTCAGCCGTGAAACCCACTGCATCTCGCGATGCCGTTCCGGCGCGGCGCCGGTCTGATACATGTGTACGCGATTGCGGCCCGAATCCTTGGCGGCGTAACAGGCCACGTCGGCCGCGCTCATCACGCTGGTGATGCTCTCGCTGCTGCTGTTGATCTCGACGATGCCAATGCTGACACCGACGTTCATCGCACCGTCCTGCCACTCGAACCGGTACTCACGAATGGCCTGCCGCAGGCTGTCGGCAATCTTCTCGGCGCGCTCGGCATTGCAGTCCTGGAGCAGGATGCCGAACTCGTCGCCACCGAGCCGCGCAATTGCGTCGCTGGTACGGATGCGCGTCTGCAGGATGCCGGTGATCTGCTTGAGCAAGCGGTCGCCGGCCTGGTGGCCGCACGTATCGTTGACCAGCTTGAACTGGTCCAGATCCAGATACAGCAGCACGTGCGTCGTGTCTTCGTCGGCGCGCGCAGTCAGCAGCGCCTCGCTCAGGCGGTTCTCGAATTCGCGGCGATTGATGAGCCCGGTGA
>DATMEZ010000112.1:0-5958 GCA_035556415.1 Povalibacter sp. | reverse complement strand
CGCGCACTCCAGGGGCCGCACCTGCGCTTCCAGATGACGGACGACATCCTCGAGCTCTACGCGCAGGCGGATGTACTGCTGTCCGACACGTCGTCCGTCGTCCCGGAATTCCTGACCCAGCACAAGCCCGTCGTGACCTTCCGCAACCGCAAACCCGGCCCGCAGCTGCTCGACGTCCACAGCGAAGCAGAAGTCGTGCCGGCCCTGCAGCGCGCACTCGAACGGCCGGAACCGCTGATGAGCGCCATTCACGAATACGCGGATCGCATTCATCCATACCGCGACGGCCGATCGAGCGAACGCGTGTTGGCGGCGACGGATCGTGCGATCCATGCGGGACGGGATGGCTTGAAGCGCAAGCCGCTCAATCTGTGGCGCCGGCTGCAGGCGCGGCAGAGATTGGGGTATTGGGGGTTCTAGTTCTCTCGGGCGAGTGAGAGTTTCGCGAGCTTTGGCTTTGGGCCGTAATGGGTTCGCTCGAGAGGGTGCTTGTTTGATGGGATGCAACCCCGGTGGTTGGGGTGGCCCGCTTGGCCACGTGGCGAACCGTGGGAAGGGGCATTTCGCCTGGCGGCGTTGCGGTTCTGGTGGGACTGCGGAAGGTGGCGTCGGCAGGCGGCGTGCCATTTTTTGTGGTGGGGCCGTGGAAGGGTAGCTTCGATTGCGGCGTGTGATTTTGAGCGGGTGGCTGTGCAAGAGCAGCTTCGATTGGCAGCGTGCGGTTCCGGAGGGGGTGTCTCGTTTCGGGACCGCCGTGAACCCATCCATGGGGGCTGCCGTCGAAAACATCCTGTTTTCGAGGCTCCCGAAACGAGACACCCCCTCCGGAACCGCAGAGGCTTCGGGTGCAGCAGCGCTCGGGAAGCGCGCTTCGGAAAAGAACTTCATGCGCGTTTTGGTATCGGCTGATGGCTTTGTCTGAGCTGTGGTCCCCAAAGCTTGACATGGCGCATTCAGTCGATCGGGGGGAGCCTGCGATCCAGCCATTCACCGACGCAGCTTCTTGCTTCTCTTCATTCTTCTTCTTCTTCTTCTTTTCTTCTTTGTTTTTTTCTTTGTTCCTTTTTTCTTTCTTCGAAGGCGCGTCCGAGCGCCACCACGCTATCCGGTTCCGCGGTTCCGGTCAGGGTTGCTCGTTTCGGGAGCCTCAAAAACAGGATGTTTTTGGGGCAGCCCCCATGGATGGGTTCACGGCGGTCCCGAAACGAGCAACCCTGACCGGAACCGCAACCCTGTCAAACGAGCGCCGCTCTCCAACTCCGAAAATGGACGATCGGCTGCATGGCCCTGCACCCGCTAATACGAAAGGCACGGAAGCGCGTTCCTGGCGCTCGTAGCCGCACTAATAGCGACGCACCAACAACCCCAAGCCGAACCTTACCGCCGGCGCGACAGCGACAGCAGCACGCCATGCAGCTTCCGTATCACCTCGTCCGGCGTGATCAGGTCCATCACCCCCGGCCGCTCGATCTTGGTGGTCCATGGCAGTTGCGATGCCGGCTTGCCCAGCAGCCGTTGCGCGGCGACGTCGTACTTGTCCACGCACCATTGGCGGCTCAGGTATGGCCCGCTGCGGGCCGGGTTCGTGGCCGCGTACAGTCCGACCACCGGCGTGCCGACCGTCGTCGCCATGTGGGCCGGGCCTGAGTCGGGCGTCAGTACCAGCGTGGCGCGCTCCAGCGTTGCCAGGAACTCGACCAGCGTGTCCTTGCCGATCGCGTTCTCGCATTTCTGTTGCATCCGGGCCGTGATCTCACGGCCGATCTGCTGTTCCAGTTCGCTGCGGCCGCCGCACAGCGCGACGTGCAGGCCGAGTGAGCCGATCGCGTAGTCGGCGACCTGCGCGTAGTACTCGGCTCGCCAGTTCCGCAGGCGATGGCTGGAGCAGGGGCTGATCACCAGGGTCTGCACGCCGTCCGGTATGAGCTTGCGCGCGTACTCGCGGGCGGCATCCGGAATGGGAATGTCCCAGCGCAGCAGCTTCTCGTAGACGTGGAATTTCTCGGCGAAGCCGAACAGCGAATCGAGCACGTGCTGGTTTTGCGCCGGCTGGATGCGATCGGTGGTGAACAGCCATTGCAGCTCGCGGGCGCGGCGGCGGTCGAAGCCGAGCTTGATCTTCGCGGGGATGGCAGTGGAAAGGATGCTGGCGCGCAGCGCCAGCTGCATGTGCATCAGGACGTCGAAATGCCGGCCGCGCATTTTTTCGCGCAGGCTGCGGTATGACTCGAACAGACGGCTCTTGTCGACGACGATGAACTCGATGTCCGGGATGTGGCCGAGCAGCTTGGCCTCGACCCGGCCGATGACCCAGGTGAAACGCGTTTGCGGCCATGCGCGTTGCAGCGTGCGCACGACCGGCAGTACATGGCAGGTATCGCCGATCGCGGACAGCCGCAGGATGCAGACGGACTCGGGGGGCGTATCGAAAGCAGAGGCGGGCATTGAAGGGCGTCGGTGACGGCGATTCAGTCCGCGAACGCGAGGTCGGTCATTTCGTTTTTCTTTCCGCAGCCTGTAGCCTTGTGACGAATGGCCCCGATCGTCGAACGACAACTCCAACTGCCGGGCAGCGGCATCCTATACGACGCTTCGCGATTGCGTAAGCCGGCGCAGGAGGTGTTTACGCGCGAATACTGGGCGTCGCGCGGCTCGCATGTCGAGGTCGCCGGCGGGCGCGCCTCGGTGAGCTTCATCCGCACCGAGGAGGCGAACTGGGTGCTGCGGCACTATCGTCGCGGTGGCCTGATCGCAAAGCTGTTCGACGATCAATATCTGTGGCTGGGCGCGAGCCGGACTCGTTCCTTCACTGAATGGCGTCTGCTGGCCGAGCTGTACAAGCGCGAGTTACCGGTGCCTGCGCCAGTGGCGGCCCGCTATGTGCGCAGCGGGTTGGTGTATCGCGCCGACCTGATCACCGAAGAGTTGCCGCCGTCGAAGACGCTGGCGAACCTCATGGCGGAGCTGGATCCACAGGCGTGGCAGGCGGTCGGCAAGACCGTGGCGCGCTTTCACGCGCAGGGCGTCTATCACGCGGATCTGAACGCCCATAACATTCTGCTGGGTGAGTCGGGCGTCGTGTACGTGCTCGATTTCGATCGGGGCCGGATTCGTGCGCGCGGCGCTTGGGAAGAACAGGTGCTGGCGCGCCTGAAGCGATCGCTCGAGAAGATCGCGAGGCAGCGTGCCGAAGCTCGATTCAGCAACCGCGAGTGGGACTGGTTGATGGAAGGCTACGCGGGATGAAATAGCGGATCCGGATGGCGCACATCCATTGCGCATCCGAAAAAGTGCAGCAGCGTCAGACTTTGGGCGGGGTCGCCGTGGTCGGCTTCTTTGCGTAGTAGTTCGGATAATCCGCGCTCAACCCCTTGAAGCGCCGATGCAGCCACAGATACTGCTCCGGCACGCGCCGGATCTGGGCTTCGAGGGCTTCGTTGAAGCGCAGCGCGTCCGCGACCGGATCGTCGCTGGGAAAGTTCTCCAGCGCCGGCTGGATCACCATGCGATAGCCGCTGCCGTCTGCCAGCCTCTCGGGGAAATAGGGCAGTACGGCGGCGCCCGTCATTCGCGCCAGGCGCGAGGTGGCCGTGTTGGTGGCCGCCGGGATGCCGAAGAACGGCACCATCTGCGCTCCTTTCTTGCGATAGCTCTGATCCGGCGCGTACCACACCGGCTCATTGCTCTTCAGCGCCGTGACCAACGTGCGCACGTCGTCACGTTGGATGGCGCGCTTGGTGCGCCTGCCGCGCTGGCTCGCCAGAAAATGTTCGAGCACCGCGTTGTCGGTCGGGCGATACATGATGTTGAGCGGCATGCGCTCGCACAGCACGCGGCCGCTCATTTCCAGCGGCGTGAAATGCGCGCTCAGCAGAATGGCGCCGCGGCCTTTCTGCAGCGCGGCTTCGAGATGTTCCGTGCCTTCCAGGCGTGTGAGCTCGTCGATGCGCCGCTGCGGGCTCCACCAGCTCAACGCAGTTTCGAACATGCCGATGCCGACGCTGTGAAAGTGCCCGCGCAGGATGCGCTTGCGCTCCTCGGCGCTCTTCTCCGGAAAGCACAGGTCCAGGTTGCGCTGCGCGATGCGCACGAACGAGATCGGCAACAGCAGCAGCAGGTCGCCGATCCTGCGGCCGATCCATAGCAGCACCGAATACGGCAGCGGCTCGAACAGTCGCAGCATTCCCAGCGCCAGCCAGGTGGGCCAGTACCCGGGCTTGAGCAATGCCAGCCGCTTCATGCCCGGTACGGATCCAGGTCGGCGCGCTTGAAGCGCTTGTAGGCCCACAGGTACTGCTCGGGACTGCGCCGCACCTGTGCTTCGATCAGGTGATGAAAGCGCTGCGTGTCGGCCACGGCATCGTCGGTCGGGAAGTTGTCGAGGGGCGGAAGGATGTGCATGACGTAACCGCTGTTGTCGGCGCGGCGTTCCGGGAAGTAGGGCAGTACCGGGGCGCGCGAGATTCTAGCAAGCCGCGAGGTGGCTACGTTGGAGGCGGCCGGGTGGCCGAAGAACGGCACCAGCTCGCTGTTCTTGTCGAGGAAGCGCTGGTCCGGCGCGTACCACACCGGCAGGCCCTGCTTCAGGTTCTGCAACAGGTCGCGGATCTGGTCTGAGGCGATCGCCTGCACCGTGTGCCGAGCGCGTCCGCGTCGCGACAGTTCGGCGAGCAGTGCGTTCTCCGGCTTGAGGTACATGACGCTAGTGGCGCCCAGCAGCGTCAGGGCGCGCGCGCCCATCTCCAACGTGGTGAAGTGCGCGCTCAGCAGCAGGACGCCGCGCCGTTGTGCCAGTGCTGCTTCGAGATGTTCCAGTCCTTCGAAAGTTACGAAGCGCTTGAGCCGGGCATCGCGTGCCCACCACACCATCCCGGTCTCGAAGAAGGCACAGCCCAGCGACTCGAAATGCCGGAGCACCAGCTGGTGGCGTTGCGCGGAATCGAGTTCCGGCAGGCACAGGCCGATGTTGATCGCGGCGATGCGCCGGTCGCGGCGGGCGAACAGGTAACCGATCCTGCCAATGAAGCGGCCGAGGAGGATCTGCGCGCGCAATGGAAGAAGGTTTACCAACCGCACGAAACCGATGCCGAGCCAGACGCCCCAGTAGCGCGGTCCAAGGAATCGGTACAGAGGCACTTCCTCGGATCCACGCGCGCGGCGCTGGCTTGCCGCGTCGTCGGCCGGAATGCTCATAGCCGTTGTTCGTGTGGCGTGTGCATGCGTTGCGGGAATGGTAGCCCAGTTAACCCGCGGACGAACACGGTGCCCACCGTGCTGCGTGCCGTCTCTTCAGAAATCAAAGAGGAGAACGTTGTTGTCTCGATCCTCCCGCACGCAGGGACGTGGTGAAGACTCCTGGTGGGTAGCGAAGGGGAAGCATGGGTCCGTAGGCCCTACCGTCGCGAACGCGCGGACGGTAGGCTGTCGGCCCTCATGCTTCGCCTGATCTACAACGCGCTCATCTGTATCGCCGCGCCGCTGGCGTTCGGATGGACCGCGTGGCGTGGCCTCAGGGATCCGCTGTATCGCGACCGCCTCTGCGAACGCTTCGGTTACACGGACCTGCGGCTCGACGGTGCCATCTGGGTTCACGCAGTGTCCGTCGGCGAGGTACAAGCCGCTGCGACGTTGGTGCGCACGCTGCGGCAGCGCTATCCGGATCGTCCTTTGCTTGTGACCACGGCGACTCCCACCGGCGCGCAGCGCGTGCAGGCATTGTTTGGCGATGCGGTCCATCACTGCTATCTGCCGTATGACCTGCCGGGTGCGGTGCGCCGCTTTCTCGACCGCGTGCGGCCGGCTATCGCGGTCGTGATGGAGACCGAGGTCTGGCCGAACCTGTATCGCGAATGCGGCCGGCGCCAGTTGCCGATCGTGCTGGCCAGCGCGCGGCTTTCGGAAAGGTCGGTGCGCCGCTTCCGTCGGATCGCCGGCCTGTTCCGCGACGCGTTGAGCCAG
>DATMEZ010000111.1:0-6477 GCA_035556415.1 Povalibacter sp. | reverse complement strand
GGCTCAACGCGAGCTTGCGGGCCACCACCGGCAGGTCGAATGCACCGGGCGCGCGCACGATCTCGATCTGCTTGTCACTCGCACCATGACGCCGCAGCGTGTCGACCGCGCCGCGCACCAGCTGATCGACGATGAAATCGTTGAAGCGCGAAGCGAGGATCGCAAAGCGCAGCTCGCGCACCTGCAGGTCGCCTTCGAGGGTCTTGATGTCCATGGGATCGCGGGAGGTCCTGGATGAAGCGGGTGAGTGGAACCTTGAGGCCGGCAGTATAGCCGGCGCCGCCGCATCCTTCCCTGTTCTTGAGCCTTTCCCGCAAGGGCGGCATCAGCCGTCGACGTACTCCACCACTTCCAGGTCGAAGCCCGAAAGCGCATGCATCTGCTTGGGCGCCGACAGGACCCGCATCCGCGAGACGCCCAGATCCCGCAGGATCTGCGCCCCGATGCCGTAGGTCCGCAGCACCTTGGACCCGGCCTGGCGGCCGACCGCGGCCGGTTCCGGGTTGCCCAGCGCCTGCACCGCGTCCATCAGGTCCCGCGGCGTCTCTTCCGGGCGCAACAGCACGATGACGCCCTGCCCCTCCTTGGCGATGCGCTGCATCGCCGAGCGCAGCGGCCATCCCAGCCAGTCGTTCTGCACACCGACGGCGTCACGCAGCGTGTCCTTGAGATGCACCCGCACCAGCGGCACGCTGCCCGCCTCGACCACGCCGCGCACCAGCGCCAGGTGCACGGTGCGATTGACGTGATCCTCGTAGCAGTACATGCGGAACGGGCCGAATTCGGTCTGGATGTCCTGCTCGGAGATGCGCTCGACCGAGCGCTCCTTCTCCAGCCGGTAGCGGATCAGGTCGGCGATGGTGCCGATCTTCAGCCCGTGATGCTGCGCGAACTTCTCCAAGTCCGGCCGGCGCGCCATGGTGCCGTCCTCGTTCAGGACCTCGACGATCGCCGCCGCGGGCTCCAGCCCCGCGAGCCGCACCAGATCACATCCCGCTTCGGTGTGACCGGCCCGCGTCAACACGCCGCCGGGCTGCGCCATCAGCGGAAAGATATGGCCCGGCTGCCGCAGATCCTCCGGTTGCGCGTCGCGCCGCACCGCGGCCTGGATGGTTCGTGCGCGGTCGTGAGCCGAGATGCCGGTGGTCACACCCTCGGCCGCCTCGATGGACAAAGTGAAATTGGTGCGGTGATCCGCGTTGGTATCGCTGACCATCAGCGGTAGCCGCAACTGGCGACAACGATCGCGTGTCAGCGTCAGACAGACCAGGCCACGCCCGTAGCGCACCATGAAATTCACGTCTTCGGCGCGGGTCAGCTCCGCCGCCATGATGAGATCGCCCTCGTTCTCGCGATCCTCGTCGTCCATGATCACGACCATCTTTCCTGCGCGGATGTCGGCCAGAATTTCGTCGGTGGTATTGAGCTTCATGAAATTTTCAGTCCCGGCCGGCGGGCGCGGGCATCAAGACAAGTTTGAGATCGGCACCGAGGCTGTCGCTGCGGCGCAGGCGGAATTGTAAGCGATCGTCGAGACGCTCCAGACGCGGCAATTGTGCCATCGGTCGGGCATCCGGTCCGAGCAGGATCGGCGCGACGTAGACGATCAGCTCGTCTACCAACCCCAGTTCCAGCAAGCGTCCGGCCAGCGTCGGTCCCGCTTCGACCAATACATCGTTGCACTGGCGGCGGCCCAGCGCTTCCAGCACGGCTTCAAGATCGATGCGACCGTGCGAATCCAGGGAAATCCCCAAAACCGTAGCGCCGGCACGCTCCAACGCAGCCGCTTCGGTTAGGCGGGAGACAGCGGTGAAAACCAGCGTTTCGCCTACCTCTTTCAGCATGCGTGCCGTCGGCGGCAGGCGCAGCTTGGAGTCGAGCACGACGCGCAGTGGCTGCCGACCCAGGGTATCGAGGCCCGGATCTCGCACGGTCAGCTGCGGGTCGTCGGCCAGCGCAGTATCGATCCCGGTCAACACCGCGCTGGCTTCGGCACGCAAACGCTGCACATCCGCTCGTGCCTGTGTGCCAGTGATCCAGCGGCTGGCACCGTTTGCCAGCGCCACGCGGCCATCCAGGCTGGCAGCGATCTTCACGATGACTCGCGGCCGGCCCGTTGTCATGCGCTTCTCGAAACCGGCGTTCAGCTCGCGTGCTTCGGCTTCGAGCAAGCCGGTGGCGACCTCGATACCCGCGTCCTGCAGTTGCCGCACGCCATCGCCGTGCACCTGCGGATTCGGATCGAGCGTTCCGCAAACCACTTTTTTTACGCCGGCCCGAATCAAAGCCTGGGTGCAAGGCGGCGTCTTGCCGTGAAAGCCATGCGGTTCGAGCGTGACGTAGACCGTCGCACCACGCGCCGCTTCGCCAGCCGCCTGTAGCGAAATCGGCTCGGCGTGCGGCTCACCGGCACGACGGTGCCATCCTTCGCCAACGATTCGATCACCCTGCACGACGAGACAACCCACGCGCGGATTGGGATGCGTGGTGTAACGGCCCAGCGCCGCAAGCTCCAGCGCGCGGCGCATCATCTGGTGATCGAATTCGGTGAACATGTCAGGCAAGGTGAGCGGCGCTATTTTTTCTTCTTGCCGTTCTCGCCGGACCACAGCGCCAGCTGGCTCTCGGCTTCTTCGCGCGTGCGGCGATGACGCATCCGGTCGATCTCCTCGCGAAAGGCATCGATGTCCTGGAAGCTGCGATAGACCGAGGCGAAGCGTACGTACGCCACCTCGTCGAGATTGTGGAGTTCCTCCATCGTCAACTCACCGACCAGGCGCGACGCGACTTCGCGCTCGCCCATAGCGCGCAGCTTGTGGCAGATACGCGCGGCGGCCGCATCCACGGCCTCGCTCGCAACGGGACGCTTTTCCAGTGCCTTCAACATGCTGCCGCGCAACTTCTGCTCGTCGAAGGGCTCTCGGCTCGCGTCGTTCTTGACGATACGCGGCATCACCAGCTCCGCGCTCTCGAACGTCGTGAACCGCTCACTGCACTTCAGGCACTCGCGCCGGCGACGGATCTGCTGGCCCTCGCTCGCCAGCCGCGAGTCTATGACCTTGGTTTCCTCGTGATTGCAGAAAGGACAGTGCATGGCATCCGCGGACGCGCCGGTTATGCCCGCAGACTATCCGACCCGAAGAGCGGCGGCGGCCGGATGGCACGGGTCGGAGAGACTGCGGATTTCATGGTCGATGTTCGTCCGGCGCCTACTTGCCGTAGACCGGGAACTTGCGGCAGATCTCCTCCACCTTGCCGCGCACCTGGGTCACTGCTTCGTCCGCACCGTTGGCATCCAGCACGTCGGCGATCCAGCCGGCGAGCTCGATGACTTCCGCTTCACGGAAGCCGCGCGTCGTCGCAGCGGGCGTGCCGATGCGCAGACCGCTGGTCACGAACGGCGGACGCGGATCGTTCGGCACCGCATTCTTGTTGACCGTGATGTGCGCACGCCCGAGCGCGGCGTCCGCTTCCTTACCGGTGATGTCGCGGCCGATCAGATCCACCAGGAACAGATGATTGTCGGTGCCGCCAGAAACGATCTTGTAGCCGCGCTTCATCAACGCACCGGCCATCGCACGCGCGTTCGCCAATACCTGCTTCTGGTATCCGGCGAAATCAGGCTGCAACGCTTCGAGCAGCGCCACCGCTTTGGCAGCGATCACATGCATCAGCGGACCGCCCTGCGTGCCGGGGAACACCAGCGAATTGAGCTTCTTTTCGATGTCCGGGTTGGCGCGCGCCAGGATCAGGCCGCCGCGCGGACCACGCAGCGTCTTGTGCGTGGTGGTGGTCACGACGTCGGCATACGGGACCGGATTCGGATAGATCCCAGCGGCGACCAATCCGGCGACATGCGCCATGTCCACCAGGAAATAGGCGCCGACCGAATCCGCGATGCGGCGGAACCGTTCCCAGTCGATCACGCGCGAATAGGCCGAGAAGCCGGCGATGATGAGCCGCGGCCGATGTTCCTGCGCCAGCCGCTCGACCTGCACGTAGTCGATCTCGCCGGACACCGGATCGATGCCGTACTGCGCCGCCTTGAAGATCTTGCCCGAGAAATTGACCTTGGCGCCGTGGGTCAGGTGACCGCCGTGATCCAGGCTCATGCCCAGAATGGCGTCGCCCGGGTTGATCAGCGCCAGGTAGGCCGCTGCATTGGCCTGCGAGCCGGAATGCGGCTGCACGTTGGCGTAGGCGGCACCGAACAGTTGCTTGGCACGGTCGATCGCCAGCTGCTCGGCAACATCGACGTATTCGCAGCCGCCGTAGTAGCGCTTGCCCGGATAACCTTCGGCGTATTTGTTGGTCAGCACCGAGCCCTGGGCTTCGAGCACGCGCGGGCTGGCATAGTTCTCGGACGCGATCAGCTCGATGTGGTCTTCCTGGCGCTGGCTCTCGGCGTCGAGCGCCGCCTTCAACTCGGGATCGAAACCGGAAATGGTCAAATTCGACGAAAACATGCGGCAACCTCGATGTGGACCGTCGCGCTTGGGGGAACCGCGGCGGCTGCGCAAACCTAAGGAATTCTTCGTGTCCGCCTCGAGCCTTCGGGCGGTCTGCGGACCGGCGCTCCCAGGGTGGCGGACTGTGGATTGTACGGGAAGAGCGGCGCGGAGCGGATATCAGGTACCCGCAACTAGCCGCGATCGGCCTCCACGAAGGCCTGCACCACCCGGGTCCAGGCCCGGGCCAGGTTGCGCCGGTTGTAACCTCCGCCGCCCATCCCGACCACCCGGCCGTGGCCGAGCCCATCGGCAATCGCGCACAGGCGCGAGGCGGCGTGGGCATGCACTTCCTCGCTGAAGCGCAGGTGCGTGATCGGATCGTCCGCGACGCTGTCCGCGCCGCATTGGAACAGGATGAAGTCCGGCCTGCCCTGCTCCAGGTACTGCTCGACCCGCGGCCATACGGCGTGATACGCAGCATCGTCCGCGCCGGGCGGCAACGGAACGTTCAGCTTCGTTCCCTGCGCCGCGCCCGAGCCGGTTTCCTCGCTGCTGCCGGTGCCGGGGTAAAGATGCCGGCCGTCTTCGTGCAGGTCGGCGAACAGCAGGTCCGGATCCGACTCGAAGCCGTAGAACACGCCGTCGCCGTGATGCGCATCGATGTCGACGTAAGCAATTCGCTGCACGCCGTGCTTGCGCCGCAGGGTTTCGATGGCGACGCCGCAATCGTTGAACACGCAGAATCCTGCTGCCCGCCCGCGAGCCGCATGGTGCAAACCGGCAATCGGAATGAACGCACGCCGCGCCTCGGCGGCCATGACGGCGTCGACCGCATTGAGCGTGGCGCCGACGACCGAGCTGGCAGCTTCGTAGATCCCCTTCCATGCAGGGGTATCTCCAGCATCCAGATAGCCATGACCGGTCAGGGACCGATCGCGCACCAGATCGACGTAAGCGGCTGTGTGGAAGGTTTCAAGCTCCTCGCGAGTCGCAAGACGCGGACTGCCGCGCAGCACTCGCCCATCGAGGCCGCAGCGATGCAGCTCGCGCATGAAGGCTTCGTGCCGATCGGGCCCGAAGGGATGGCCATCCGGGAAACCGTAGCGGGCGATCTGCTCACCGGCGACCAGCAGCACGTTGGTGTGGAGTTCGTTCATGGCGGCTGGCACTTATGAAACCTTGTTAGCTCATTTCGAGCAACTGCGAAGCGGACAAGAGCAGCTTCGGCTGGTGGGCATGCGGTTTCGGGTGATGGCGGTGGACGGGCGGGTTCGACTAGCAGTGCGCGGGCCGGGTGGGCGGTGAAAGAGTAGCTTCGATGGGTGGTGTGCGGTTTGGGTGAGGGCTGCTTGCTCAGAGGTGGCGCTCGATTGGCGGTGTGCGGATCCGGCGGGGGTGTCTCGTTTCGGGAGCCTCGAAAACAGGATGTTTTCGCCGGCAGCCTCCAGGGACGGATTCACGGCGGTCCCGAAACGAGACACCCCCGCCGGATCCGCAGAGGCTTCTGGTGCGGTGGCACCCGAAAAAGTGCGCTTCCAGAGAAGATTTAGGGGGTTAGCACGCTCTTTCGGGCGGCGGGCCCGCCGCGTTTTCTGTCATGAACAGTCCCGGTCGGTTGCGCCGCGCGGGACGCTGCCGGGCCGAGCACAGGCCCTGTATCATCCGGCCCCTTCCAAGGTTTTCTGCCCGGTATCCAAGCAAATGGCCCAGTTCGTGTACACCATGAATCGCGTCTCCAAGGTCGTCCCGCCGAAGCGGGTGATCCTGCGCGATATTTCCCTGTCCTTCTTCCCCGGCGCCAAGATCGGCGTGCTCGGCCTGAACGGCTCGGGCAAGTCCTCGCTCCTGCGCATCATGGCGGGCGTGGACAAGGAGCATGACGGCGAGGCGCGGCCGCAGCCGGGGCTGAAGATCGGCCTGCTGTCGCAGGAGCCGCAGCTCGATTCGTCCAAGGACGTGCGCGGCAACGTGATCGAGGGCGTCGGCGACATCCAGGCGCTGATCGACCGTTTCAACGCCGTCAGCG
>DATMEZ010000110.1:0-8608 GCA_035556415.1 Povalibacter sp. | reverse complement strand
ATGACCATCGCCGTGCTACTGATCTCGGTGGTCGTCGTCTTCATCGTGGCCGCGCTGCTGGCGTTGCACGCCGGCAAGGGCAATGGCGGCATCACCACCACGCCGTTGCTGCCGACGGACGGACTGACGCTGAAATTCGTCATCAGCGGCGCCTCCATCGCGGTGCTGAGCTTTCTAGGTTTCGACGCCATCTCGACGCTGGCCGAGGAGGTGAGCGGCGGCGACACCCGCGCGGTCGGTCGCGCCACGCTGGTCTGTCTGGCGGTCATGGCGCTCATATATATAAGCGTCAGTTGGCTGCTGGCCGACCTGTCGGCGGGTGTGCCCGCCAGTGAGCCGGGCCAGACGGCTTTCCGCATCATCCAGACGCAGATTCCATGGCTGAGTCTGCCGGTGACATTGGCGGTGGGCCTGGGTACGGGAATCGGTTCCGCCATCCCACCGCAGGCCGCGGTTGCGCGGGTGCTCTTTGCAATGGCGCGCGATCGGCAGTTGCCGGCTGTGCTTGCGTCCGTGCATCCGAAGTATCGAACGCCTTACGTCGCGGTGGCGTTCATTGCCGTCGTCATGGCGGCGGTGGCGCTGGGATTCGTGGCGCATCTGGATACTTTGCTGAGCCTGTGCAACTTCGGCGCGTTGGCTGCTTTCCTTTTTGTCAACGCATCGGTGATTGCTTATCACCGCGTGCGTCGCGGTTCGCCGCGATGGTTCCGGCATGTGGTGTTGCCGTCGCTCGGCTTCGCCGTGATTGCCTACGTGCTTTCGGGCCTGAGCGCCTCGGCCATCGAGCTCGGTTTCACCTGGCTCGCGGCTGGCGCTGCCTATTACCTGTTGCTGCGTTTCGTCCTGCACCGCTCGACCGGCCTGTCGCTGGATGCGCCGACCGAGTGATGCCGGCAGTTTGTGCATTGGGAGAGAGTTTGCGATGACATCCTTGTCCGAGCCTCCGGTCACGATCCTTCTGATCGGCACCGCCGACACCAAAGCCGATGAGCTGACGTTCCTACGCGCCGAGATCGAGCAGCTCGGCCACCGCGCGTTGGTGATGGACGTCGGTGTGCTGGGAGTGCCGGCGATCACGCCCGATATCGACAACCATCGCGTTGCGGCGGCGGCGGGCACGACGCTTGCGGAAGTGGCCGCTCTGGGTGGCGAAAACCAGGCAATGCAGCGCATGGCCGCAGGAGCGGCGGCAGTTGCGGCCGAGCTGTGCGCTGCCGATCGCATCCACGGCGTGCTCGCCATTGGCGGCACCATGGGAACCGATCTGGCGCTCGACGTGATGAACGCGCTGCCGCTCGGTGTGGCCAAGCTGATCGTTTCCAGCGTCTCGTTCTCGCACATCATTCCGCCGGAACGGCTCGCGCCGGATCTGATGATGGTGCTGTGGGCCGGCGGCCTGTGGGGACTGAACACGGCGTGCTGCTCAGTGCTGCGCCAGGCTGCGGGCGCTGTAGTTGGTGCAGCGGTGGTCAATCGCGGCAAGGTCCGATGGAGCCGTCCGGTCGTGGGTGTCAGCTCCCTGGGCTCGTCCTGCACTCGCTATCTATCGCAGCTGAAGCCGGCGCTGGAAATCCGCGGCTACGAAGTGATCGTATTTCACGCGGTCGGCCTCGGCGGGCGGGCACTGGAATCGTTGGTGAAACAGGGGCGGCTGGCGGCCGTGCTGGATCTGGCGTTGATCGAAGTCAGCAATCATGCGCTGGGCAGTCCCGTTTCCGCCGGGCCGGATCGGCTCGAAGCGGCGGGTCGCGCGGGCGTGCCGCAGATCGTCGCCCCCGGCGCCATCGACAGCATCGACCTGCGCCCCTGGCTGCCTTTGCCGCAAGCATTGCAGGGCCGGCCTTTTCACGATCACAACCGCCTCATCGGATCGGTGCGTGCAACGCCCGAAGAAAAGCAGCGGGTGGCGGCTGCCATTGCCGGCAAACTCAATCAGGCGCGCGGACCGACGGCTTTCGTCATGCCGCTGGGCGGCGTGAACGAATGGGACCGGCCCGGCGGTGTGATGCACGACGCCGAAGGTATTGCCCGGTTCGCGGATGCGATGCGGACGGGACTGGCGAAGAACATCGAATATCTGCCGGTGGCCGGGCACATCAACGACGCCGTGTTCGCCGAAGCCGTGTTGCAACTGTTCGATCGTTGGGTGGCGGAAGGGCGGATCGTGTCCGCGAACGGAGCTGCCGGCGAACGGCCCGGTCGGGCCGGGAGCGCTGGCTGAGGTCGATGAGGCAGCGTGCTGCAGTAACCGTGAGATGAACACGCCGGCACCAGACCATGCGATGACGGACCTGTTGATGCAGGACCGTGCGCACGTCATCCATCCGAATCACCCGCTGGGTGAAGGTGTGGATTTCGTCATTGCGCGCGGCGAGGGCGTTCGTTTGTATGACGTTGCAGGTCGCGAATTTCTCGACGGTCGATCGCAGCTCAATTGCGCGAACCTCGGTTACGGCCATCCGCGCCTGATTGCTGCCATCAAGCAGCAGGTGGAGCAGCTGCCCTATCTGTCGCTGTTCTACCAGTTCAGTCATCCGCAAGTCATCGAGTGCGCACGCCGCCTGGCCGCCGGTGCGCCGGGCGATCTCGATCATGTTCTGTTCACCTCGGGCGGCTCGGAAGCCATCGAAGCAGCGTTCAGCATCGTGCGGCTCTACTGGTCGCGGCTGGGCAGCACCAGAACCAAGATCATCAGTCGCTACAAGGGCTATCACGGCGCAACCAGCGGCGCCGCAGCTGCGACCGGAATGCCGATGGGTGGCGCGGCGAGCCTGCAACGCGCGATTCCCGGTCACGTTCATATTCCAGCGCCGAACTACTATCGCGACGGCAACGGCATGGACGAAGCCGCGTACGCAAAGTTCGCGGCGCAGCAGCTGGCGCAGACGATCGAGTTGGAGGGCCCCGAAAGCGTCGCTGCCTTCATTGCCGAGCCCGTGATCGGTGTCGGCGGTTACATCCCGCCGCCGGCGGACTATTGGCCGCTGGTGCGCCAGGTCTGCAACGAGCATGGCGTGCTGCTGATCCTGGACGAGGTGATGACGGGCTTTCATCGCACCGGCCCGCGCTTCGCAGCGGATCATTGGCGCATCGCACCCGACATCATGATCGTCGGCAAAGGCATCAATGGCTGTTACATACCCTGCGGTGGGGCGGTCATCAGCCAGCGCATCGCCAACGTGCTGTCGGGCGCGAAGCTGTCGGGCTTTACCCATACGGGCCATCCGCTGGCGATGGCGGCATCGAACGCGGCCTTCGATGCTTTCGAGCAGGACGGCATCGAGGCGAATGTGCGGCGCATTGGTGCGCTCGTGATGGAACGCCTGCGAGGCGAGTTCCTGCCGTTGCCTCGGGTCGGCGCCGTCGAAGGCCTGGGACTGATGCTCGGGATCGAGCTCGTGGATGACAAGGTGTGCAAGACGCGCCTGCCCGATCTGGCGTTACAGCAAGTGGTCAATGCCGCGCTGGCTCAGGGTCTCATCATCCGCGGCCGCGACTCACGGCTCGCACTGTGTCCACCGCTCATCGTCAGCGAGGCCGACGCGATGCGGATGCTGGATATCCTCTTGCCCCTGTTGCGGGACTTGCACTGATGAACGCAATACTTGCCTCTGCGTTTGCTGAAGCCTTGCCGCGCGCTGCGGAATTCCGCGGTGGCGCCGCCTACATCGATGGGCGCTTCATGCCACTGGCCGAGGCTGCGATCCCGATCACGGACTGGGCCTATCGCCGCTCCGACGTCACTTACGATGTGGCGAGCGTGTGGAAGGGCGCGTTCTTCCGGCTGGACGACCACATCGAGCGCTTTCGCCGTTCGATGAACGGATTGCGCCTGTCGCCGCCGCAGTCCGATGGCGAGATCCGGGACATCGCCATTGCCTGCGTGCGCCTGGCGCAATTGCAGGACGCCTATGTCGGCATGGACTGCCTGCGCGGCCGTCCGCAACCGGGCAAGCCGAGCCATCCGGCTTACGCGCGCAACTACATCGCAGTGTTTGCTCGGCCATTCGTCTGGCTCATTCCGCCTGAAGTGCAGGCGCGCGGTGCGCATCTCGTCGTTGCCCAGGTGCCACGTATTCCGGACGATTCGGTCGACCCGCGCATCAAGAATTTTCATTGGGGCGATCTGACGCGTGCCCTGTTCGAAGCGCACGATCAAGGCGCGGACGGCGCGGTGCTGCTCGACCACGGCGGCTTCGTCACCGAAGGGCCGGGCTACAACGTCTTTGCCGTGCGCCAGGGCACCGTGATCGTCTCCGATCACGGCTCACTCGAAGGCATCACGCGGCGCACGGTGATGGAGCTGTGCTCCCAGCTCGGCATCGCCTGCGAGGCCCGTCCGTACAGCGTCGACGAGCTGCGCGTGGCTGACGAGATTTTCCTCAGCACCACCGCCGGCGGCATCATGCCGGTCGCACGGCTGGACGGACGCATCCTCGGCAAAGATCGCCCCGGGCCCATTTCCAGCCGACTGCGCCTCGCGTTCTGGGCAAAGCGCGAGAGTGGCTGGTACGGCACGAAGGTGGATTACAGCCTGCCCTAAAGCTGCGCGAACCGGCGCTTGCCCGAACGGAAACGAAGTATTTTCGGGTTTCAGGGAAGATCCGACTGGCTCGCTCCGGTCATTCCGGCGCAAGCAGGAATCCATCCGAATCGGCAGGGAGGGACTGCCGCTTACGCGGCAATGGCGAGTGAGCCTGAGCATTCCTTAGTGCTGCCCGTTCTTCTCCAGCCAATCCTGCTGTCGTTTCTTGATGGTGCTGTCGCGCGCGATCGCTGCGTCGTCCACGTTCCGCAAAGGACGTGACCGGGCAGTTACGGCTTTTCCGAGGGGTGCTTCGAGCGCGTCGAGGGCTTCCTTCACCATGAAGCCCATCGTCAATTCGTAGAGCTTCGCCCCGTACTCGGCGCTGGCGTAGCGCGGCGCGCCGAAGTAACCCCGCCAGTCCTTGCGCTTGGCGACATCGACCATGCCGTTCTCGCCAGCCGCAGTAAAGACCGGCGCTTTCTCGTAGTCCGGATTCACCAGGTCGGGGCGCAGGAACAGCAGCAGGCTGGTTTCGTCGATGCCGGCGTGGCCGGAGTCGGCGTCCTCCTGCTTTGCCGTTGCGCTCAGCGTATTGCGCGGATTGTCGGGAGCGGTGTAGACGCCGAAGCCGCCCGTGACGTGCAGCATCCGGCCGTGATAGGTGTCGTTGAAGTAGGTACACGCCTGATCGAGGATGCGATTGTGGTTCGGCGCGCCGTGGCTGTTGAGAATGAATATCCGCTTGAAGCCGGCTTCGCCCAGTTCGTCCGCCCAATCCATGTACACCGCGCGCAGCGTTTCCAGGCGGACCACGTAGGTGCCGGGGAACGGATACTTTGCCGCCAGCTCGTTGGCGCCGCCTGCGCCCAACGGCAGCAGCGGGAAGATCAGCACCTCCCAGCCTCTCTCGACCAGCGCATCGGCCAGGTCACGAGTCTGACGCTCGCTGACGATGCCGTCGGTGTTCGAGGGCAGATACGGACCGTGCTCTTCGAGAATGCCGCCGGGCAGCAGCACGACGGTTCGCGAATGATCGAGCGCACGCAGCTGCTCGGTGTTCATTTCCGCGACGTTCCAGCTTCGTGCGCTCGCCGGTGCGGCAGCGCACAGACAGGCGCCCAATGCCAGTGTCGAAAGAAGAGCGCGGATGATTCGAGACATGAGGGTTCCTGGAAAGATTGCGCCGGACCCTCTCGCCTCATCTGGAGTGCCTCGAGGTCTGGCGGCAGTCGAAGGGCGGGAAAAAGTCTACGCCTTCCCGCTTTTCGCCCGGCGACGAGCAGGAATGAGAAAAGCGGATGCTTCGGCCCTGCGTGCGGTGAGACCGATCTGCTCTCCCGTCGCGCGGTTGTCGGCGGGAGAGCGGATCGAAGCGTTGAATCAGGATTTCGGCGCAGCTTGCGCCGGCGCCTTCACTTCTTTGCCCGACACCGGATTCGGATAGTGGAAGGGCGGCATGAAATAGTCCGGATACATGGACTTGCTGTCTTGTGCCGGCGAAGGCTCATCGGGCGCGTACTGTGGGTCGGCCGAGTTGGCGCTGCGGCCGATCTCGGCCACGCCCTGCTTGGCCCAGCCCTTGTCGAATTCGGTGAAGTAGGTGGGCCAGAACTTCAGCAGCTTGAACTTCCAGACGCCATCTTCCTTGACGTATTCATTCTCGTACACGCCTTCGTTCCAGAACGCGATCTTGCCCTGCCAGGCCACCTGTGCAAGCGTGCGCCAGCGACCCTTCGCGGTCGTGTTGCCCGGATCGACGTCGACCACTCCCTGGAACTGAGGATGGTTGAACAGCACGCCGTGCGGCAAGCCGCTGGTACCGGCGCCGCGGCCGATGCGGGCGCCGAAACCCTGAGCGAACATCCGATCCGCGCCTTTCTTGCCGCGGAAGATGCCGGATGCTCCGAGCTGCACCGCGGAATCTTCCGCGAACAGGTCGACCACTTCCGACCACATGCCCTTGTCGATGTAGTAGCCGTAGGTGCGCGTCAGCTTCTCGATAGCCTTGACGTCTTCGAGCGTCTGCAGGCGGGTTTGTGTTTGCGCGAGCTGCTGACTGAGCTCGGTCACTTTTGCGGACAGTTCGCTCTGTTGCTTGTTTTCACAGCCGGCGAGGCTGCATGCGACTGCCAACGCGACGCCGCAGGCAGCGGCGCGCCGCATGAGTGACGATCCGAAACCGGTCATTCTTGTTCTCCCGATCCATCCCGGACGAGTATCAGGAAAGCCGAGAAGGGTCCGATGGCGCCATCCTCCGATGGGATGAGCCACGGCCAGCAACTCACGGTGAACCAAAGTTCAACTTTCGCTGCATCGCGCTGGGAAGGCGCCGTGCGAGGTGCTGGGTGGCTTGCTACGTGCATGACCCGGCTCTGTACTTGGCCGCCCTGCGGGTGCATCGAAACTGCGCAACGGCTTCCTGGCTTGAGGAGCCCCTGTCGTAGCAGGCGTGCGCCTGCATTTATGTTGCGCTTGCTCATGGCTTGAGCCGACATCGTTGCGGCAGCGGGTCGGATGAGGTGTGCTGCGAGGCAGCAGCATGTGGGCATCGCGTTGAAAGCACATCGATGTCGACATAAGCCTTAGGCCAATAACGCCACGCTCTTGCGCAATGCGAGCCCCGTCGCAGTTCCGCGCATCTGTTCGGCGGGCTTGCCAAATATGATTCACTAGTTAAATATCAACTCTCTTGCTAGTCTGATAACGCGTTAAGCATTAGGCGAGCGCTGTCTGCATGGCTCGCCATGGGGTTTGGGTCGCAGTCAATCACGGGGGTTTTTGTGAAGTACAAGCAGAATTCCGGACTTCGTCCGGCAGGGAGTCGCTCGTCCTTGCGTCGGGCCGTACAAGGCGGTGCGCTGACGGCCGTTGCGCTGGGCCTGGTTCCGATCGGCTCCCAGGCGCAAAACGCGCCGAGGCAGAGCGTGGGCCTGGAGGAAATCGTCGTCACTGCGACGCGCCGCTCCGAAAGCGTGCAGGATATTCCGGTCAGCGTCGTGGCCTTTGGCAAGCAGCAAATGGACGTTCAGGGCGTCAAGGCGATCGATGACATCGCCAGGCTCTCACCCAGCGTCCAGTTCAGCCGTGGCGGCGGCTTCGGCAGCGACCTGGGCAATGCCATTTCCATCCGCGGCATGGGCGCGGTTGCCGGCCCAGCGACCACCGCTGTTTATATCGATGACACGCCCACCCAGGTCGGCGCCACCATCGCCAGCGGCAGCTTCACCGACAACGCCTATCCGATGCTGTTCGACATCGATCGCGTCGAAGTCCTGAGCGGTCCGCAGGGCACGCTGTTCGGATCGGGCTCCGAGGGCGGCGCGGTCCGCTTCATCCAGTCCGCTCCGAACATGTCGGATTCGTCGATGTACTCGCGGACCGAGGCGTCGGCAACCACTTACGGCGCGCCCAGCTATGAGGCCGGTATTGCCGGCGGCGCGCCCATCATCCAGGACAAGCTCGGCTTCCGAGCGAGCGTCTGGACCCGTCACACCGGCGGCTATGTCGATCTGGCAAGTCCGTACACGGGCCAGGTCCTCAATTCAAATAACAACTACCAGGACGCCATCTCGGCGCGCCTGGCGTTGGGATGGCAGGTGACCGATGGCCTGATGGTCACTCCGTCCTTCTACTACCAGCGTATCAAGTCCAACGGCGCCGGCAGCTTCTATTTTCCGAGCGACGACGTCGGCAAGAATCCTGTGATGGTTCCCGGCCCATTCGGTCCCACGCCCGATTCCGTCTGGATCAACCAGCCGTATGGCGACCCGCAGAACGGCAAGTACGTGGACCTGCATCAGCTCAATCAGCCGGCCACTCAGACCATGAAGCTGTCGGCCGTGAAGGTCGAGTGGGCGCTGCCGAACGACATGGAGCTGTTCTCGAATACCTCGTACTACGAGCGCGATCAAAAGGGCACAACGGACTTCGCGCCGCTCGAAGTCGCCTTCTGGGACGGCACTTCGATCTGGCCTGCGGATCCGACCTGGTTGTTCCCCGGTCACGACAAGCAAGGAAACGAGTTCTTCACGCAGGAAGTGCGCCTGCAGTCGACCAATGACGATGCGCGTCTGAAGT
>DATMEZ010000109.1:0-20007 GCA_035556415.1 Povalibacter sp. | reverse complement strand
CACCTCGCTCTTGAGCGCGAAGTCGGCGATCTTGGCGCCATTCTTCTCGATCTTGCCCTGGTACGGGAAGATGTCGATCACGTCGCCCATTTCCATGTTCGCTACATCGACTTCGATGGGCAGCGCGCCGGAGTCTTCCTGCGTGTTGAAGAAGATCGGAGCAATCTTGCCGCCCAGCGTGACACCGCCGAAGCGCTTGTTGGGCACGAAGGGGATGTCGGCGCCGGTAGCCCAGATCACGCTGTTGGTGGCTGACTTGCGCGAGGAGCCGGTGCCGACCACATCGCCCACGTAGGCGACCACGTGGCCCTTCTTCTTCAAGTCTTCGATGTACTGCATCGGACCGCGCACGCCATCCTGCTCGGGCTTGAACACCGCATCGGGGCGGGTGTTCTTGAGCATGGCCAGGTAGTGCATGGGGATGTCGGGGCGGGTGGTGGCGTCCGGCGCGGGCGACAGGTCGTCGGTGTTGGTCTCGCCGGGCACCTTGAACACCGTGACCGTGATCTTCTGCTCGACCTTGGGACGGCTGGTGAACCACTCGGCATCGGCCCAGGACTGGATCACTTCCTTGGCCCAGGCGTTGCCGCCCCTGGCCTTGACAGTCACGTCGTTGAAGTAGTCGAACATCAACAGCGTCTTCTTCAGTGCCGCTGCGGCCACGCCGGCGACTTCGGCGTCATCCAGCAGTTCGATCAGCGGATGCACGTTGTAGCCGCCCAGCATGGTGCCCAGCAGCTCGGTGGCCTTGGCCTTGGAGATCAGGCTCACCTGGAGGTCGCCATGCGCCACGGCGGCCAGGAACGAAGCCTTGACCTTGGCGGCGTCATCGACGCCCGGCGGCACGCGGTGGGTCAGCAGGTCGAGCAGGAAGTCAGCCTCGCCCGCGGGCGGGTTCTTGATGAGCTCGATCAGTTCGGCCGTCTGCTTGGCATCCAGGGGCAGCGGCGGAATGCCCAGTGCGGCGCGTTCGGTGACGTGGTCGCGGTAGGCTTTCAACATCCTTCATTTCTCCGGTCGTTAACCGAAGAATTGTATCGCGTCGAGCCGCGCTGCGTCGAGGCGCAGCAGCGAATGGATAGCAAGACGCACGCGAGCCGACCAAGATCAGCTTAAGGAGGCAGACCACAGAAATCGCTGCCTGGGATTTCTCTCAAACCGGCGGCAGGCGGATTTCGATGCGCGCGCCGCCGAGCGGCGATTCATCGAGCGTGATGCTGCCGCCGTTGAGCTGCGCCAACTCCCGCACCACCGACAGACCAATGCCCTGCCCGCTCACGCGCTCATCAAGCCGCGCGCCTCGATCCAGAACGCGTGCACGCTCTGCGACGGGAATTCCCGGGCCATCGTCCTCGACGATCAAATGCAGGCCATCGCGGCGGGCGCCGGAGCCCGAGAGGCGGCTCGCCGTCAGCCGTACCCGACTACGCGCCCATTTGAAAGCGTTGTCGAGCATGTTGCCGGCCATCTCGGTGAGATCCTCGCGATCGCCGAAGTACATGCAGCCGGGCTCCACGTTGAGATCGCAGATGATGCGCCTGTCCATGTAAACCTTGAGCAATGCGCCACGCAATGATTCGAGCGCATCGCGCACGTCCACCGGAGCCGAGCCGAGACCGGTGCCGCCCGAGGCAGCGGCACGCTTGAGCTGATATTTCACGATGTCGTCCATGCGTCCGACCTGCTCGTCGAGTTGACGCGCGATCGGCAGATCGTGCGCACCGGTCAGCAGGTTGCGCATGACTGCCAGCGGTGTCTTGAAGCTGTGCGCCAGATTGCCCAGCGTATTGCGATACCGCGCCAGACGGTCTCGCTCGCTGCGCAGCAAGGTGTTGAGATTCGTGGTGATGCCGAGCAGTTCGCGCGGGTAGCCTCCGCCCAGCTCGGTGAGCTGACCGGCTTCCACGGCTTCGATCTCGCGTTCGACCCGGCGCAGCGGCGCCAGCAGACGTCGCAGCAGGATGGCGAGCGATCCCAGCAGCAGGATCATCAATGCGCCGAACCAGCTGAACAACTGCACGCGAAAACGATGCAGCTGCGCGTAATACGGCTCCTGGTTTTCCGCCACGCTGTAGACGAAGCTGCGTCGCTGGCGATTGCTGAATTCCCAATCGATACCGCGGCTCAGCACCAGCACGACCGCACCGTCGGCGCTGTGCAGCTCGCCGAAGCGACGCTCGCCGGGCTTGAGCTGCGGCGACAGAGCCAGGCCGGTGCCCGCCAACGACGCCGAACGCCAGCTCGGATTGCCGTCGGCGTGCACGATCTCGCCGTACATGCCGGAGCCGGGATTGCTGAAACGCGTTTCGGCCAGTTCGGCGGCCGGCTGCAGGCCGCCGGAGGCATCCTCTTCGGATGCCGAAATCAGCGCCAGCAGCTGCACGTCGAGACGATCGCGCACCGAGCGTTCCGCCAGGTCGCGGAACACGAAGTCCAGCGCCACGATGGTGATCCCGAAGAACAGGATCAACAGCACGCTCACCGAGGCGAGCAGACGGGTACTTAGCGAGCGCGGCTGCATTCCGGACCGGAGACGTCCTTCAGGACCTTCGCAATGGATTCTTGTAACAGTCTTCAGCCGCCGCTGTCGCGTTGCAGGGCGAAGCGATAGCCGCGACCGCGCAGGGTTTCGATCGGCTTGAGCGTGTCGTCGGGATCGAGCTTGCGCCGCAGCCGGCCGATGAACACTTCGATGGTGTTGCTGTCGCGGTCGAAGTCCTGGGCATACAACCGCTCGGTGAGCTCGGCCTTGGAGATGACCTCGCCGGCGCGGTGGATCAGGTATTCGAGAATACGGTATTCGAAGCTGGTCAGCTCCACGCGCTTGTCGTGTACCGTGACTTCCTGGGTGCGCGGATCGAGCGCCACCGGACCGCAGCGCAGGATCGGCTGCGCCCAGCCGCCGGAACGCCGCAACAGCGCCTGCACCCGGGCCAGCAATTCCTCGAAATGAAATGGCTTGGCGACGTAGTCGTCGGCGCCCGCCTGCAACCCTTCCACCTTCTCCTGCCACTTGTCGCGCGCCGTCAGGATCAGGATGGGGAAGGACTTGGATTCGGCGCGCAGCTTGCGGATCAGCTCCAGCCCCGGCAGCTTCGGCAGGCCCAGATCGACGATGGCCAGGTCGAGCGCGTACTCGCGGCCGCAGTACAGGCCCTCTTCGCCATCAGCTGCTGCATCGACGTTGAAGCCGGCCTCCTTGAGCTGGCCGACCAGCGACTCGCGCAGCGCGGTCTCGTCTTCAACCACCAGCAGGCGCATCAGTTCATCGCCCCTGTCTGCGCATCGACATGCACCGTCCGCACCCGGCCATCGCTGCTGAGCAGGCGGATCTGATAGACGAGACGGCCGCCGTTGCTGACCGATTGCGCCTTGACCGCCTTGGCGCGGTAGCGGCTCTCCGCCATGTTGACCGCCTGGTCGAGAGAGATGCGCGCCTTCTCGGCGTCACGCTCGTAGCGTGGCCGGCGTTCGACCAGGCCCTGCGCATCGACGGTGGAAATCCCGGCCGTCAGCAGCAGCGGAATCAATGCCAGCGTGAGAAGGCGGGAGCGCATGGTGTCCGATTGTACGTGCGCCGGGGTGTCGGTTCACACCCCGGCGGCAAAAGTTCTTCACTCGGCGGGCGCGACGGCGACCCGCACCCGGATTCTTTCGCCCGGGTCGTACGGCATCCGGGTCGTGTATTCACGGCCGTTGTACTCGTAGGTCACCCGATAGCCGTCGATTCGTTCCTCGTACTGATTGTCGTAGCGCACGTCACAGCGCTGCACGACCCGTTCCTCGCGGTCGCCGTAGACGCGGCGGGCACTGTCGTAGCCCACACCGGCACCGATGGCGGCGCCGGCAATCGTCGCTGCATCACGGCCGCGGCCGCTGCCGAACTGGTGGCCGATGACGCCACCGATGATGCCACCCAGAAGCGTGCGGCCTCCCACCGCCGGCTCCGAGATGTGCGGGCGGGATTCCACCGTCTGCACGTCATTCCAGCATTCGCGACGCGGAGTTTCCACTCGCACCTGACGCACGATGGGCTCGGCGCGAACCACCGGCGCATAGTCGTAACCGTCGTTGTAGGACCGGTTGCTGCGCGAGTTCGACCAGGACGGCGGCGAAGCGCAAGCAGCCAATGCGCCCCCCAGACCCGCAACGACCAACAAGGTCTTGGCAAGGCGGTTGGCACGAGTTCCAGCGAAAGTCCCGACGGCGGTCATGTTGTTCTCCCGACCCGGCACGGTGCTGCGCCGAGCATGGGACGAACAGTAGGACCGACGCTCTGAATGGGGGCTGAACTTCGGTTCGCGCGGATGCGTGCGAGCTATTGGCCCTGCCGCTTGGCCTCATCCCACAACGCGTCCATTTCCTCGAGCGAAGCCTCCTGCGTGCTGCGACCTTGCTGTCGCAGTTGCTGCTCGACATAGCGGAAGCGACGTTCGAACTTGGCATTGGTCAGCCGCAACGCGTTCTCCGGATCGATGCGCAGATAGCGGCACACGTTGACCAGGCAGAACAGCAGATCGCCGATCTCCTGCTCCATTGCACTGCGGTCGGCGCCGGCCTCGACTTCCTCGCGCAGCTCATCGACCTCCTCCTGCACCTTGTCCAGGGCGCCGGCGACGTCGGCCCATTCGAAACCGACCTGGGCGGCACGCTTGCCGAGCTTGTTGGCCCGGGTCAGCGCCGGCAGTGCGACTGGCACGTCCGCCAGCACGCTGTCGCTCGCGGCGGCGCGCTCGCGACGCTTGTGCTCTTCCCAGGCCACGGTCTGTGCTTCTGCGTTTTCAATGCGAGCGTCACCGAAAACGTGCGGATGACGTCGCTCCATCTTGTCGCAGATGGCGTTCACCACGTCGTCGAAGTCGAATGCGCCCTGCTCCCGCGCCATCTGCGAATGGAATACGACCTGGAACAGCAGGTCGCCGAGCTCGCTGCGCAGATCCTGCAGATCGTTGCGCTCGATGGCGTCGGCAACCTCGTAGGCCTCCTCGATGGTGTACGGCGCAATGGTGGCGAAGTTCTGTTGCACGTCCCACGGGCAGCCGCGCTGCGGATCGCGCAGCCGGGCCATCAGGTCGAGGAGTCGGGCGATGGACACGTCATTTCTCTCGCAGCAATCGGTACAGCGACATCAGCATTCCGGCGGTCGCGCCCCAGATGTGATGCTCGCCAAAAGGAATGTCATACACCTGCACCGAGAGATCGCCGATACGGCGTTCGCGGGCGCGATGATTCGCCTGATCCAGGATGTGCGCCAGCGGCACTTCGAAAGTCGTGTCCACTTCGCGCGGCTCGAGCCTGAGATTGAAGCCAGGACGCACGAATCCGACCACGGGAGTGACCCAGAACCCACTCATGATCAGGTGCGGTTCGAGATAGCCGGCGAGTTGCACGTGCTCGCGCGACAGTCCGATCTCCTCCTCGCTCTCGCGCAACGCTGCCGCCAGCGGTCCATCGTCGGTCGTTTCGATCCGGCCGCCGGGAAAACTGATCTGCCCCGCATGGTTCTTCAGGTGCGCAGAGCGCTGCGTCAGCAGCACCGACAAGCCATCGAGACGATCGACGATCGGCACCAGTACCGCGGCCGCGATCGGCGCGGTGGGCATGAATTGCCGCACGGCGGCCTGCGAGCCCGGAGGGAAACCCGCCGGCACCGCCTGTCCCAGGTCGGAGGCAGGCCGGCTGCCTTGCAGTCGTATCTCGATCAGGCGGCGTAGTGTATTGCGGTCGAATGGGACAGACGCCACGGGCTAACCGCCGCCGTCGGCCTTGACGCCGCCCTTGGTCAGCTCGCGCGGATCGAGCAGCTTCTGCAACTCCTCGGCTGACAGTTGCGTCTGCTCGGCGGCTACGTCGCGCACGGCGCGCTTCTCGGCATACGCCTGCTTGGCGATCTTGGCGCCCAGCTCGTAGCCGATCACCGGATTCAGCGCCGTGATCAGGATGGGATTGCGCTCCAATGCCGCATCGACCTGCGCGGTGTTGACCGTGAAGCCCGCGATGGCCGCATCCGCCAGCACGCGCGCCGAGTTCGACAGCAGCTCGATGCTTTGCAGCAGGTTGTAAGCAATCACCGGCAGCATGACGTTGAGCTGGAAATTGCCGGACTGGCCGGCCACGGTGATGGTGGCGTCGTTGCCGATGACCTGCGCCGACACCATCGTCACGGCTTCCGGAATCACCGGGTTGACCTTGCCGGGCATGATGCTGCTGCCGGGCTGCAGCGCCGGCAGGGAGATCTCGCCGAAACCCGCCAGCGGCCCGCTGTTCATCCAGCGCAGATCGTTGCCGATCTTGGCGAACGACACCGCCAGCGTCTTGAGCTGGCCGGACAGCTCGACCGCCGTGTCCTGCGACGACAGCGCTTCGAAATAATTCGGGCTGGGCCGCAGCTCCAGGCCGCTCTTGACACTGAGATAGCGCGCAGCACGCGCTGCAAATCGTGGCAATGCATTGACGCCCGTTCCCACAGCTGTGCCGCCGAGAGCCAGCAATTGCAATCTCGCGCGGCATTCCATGATGCGCGCACTGCCGTTGTCCACTTGTGCACGCCAGCCGCTCATTTCCTGACCGAAGGTCACGGGCATCGCATCCATCAGGTGCGTGCGACCGGTCTTGACGATCTCGCCGATCTCGCCGATGCGCCGGCTGATCACTGCGCTCAGATACGCCAGCGCGGGCAGCAGGTGCTGCTCGATGCTGAGCAACGCGCTCAGATGAATCGCCGTGGGAATCACGTCGTTGGAGCTCTGGCTCATGTTGACGTGATCGTTGGGATGCACTGCGACACCGGCATATTGCGCAGCAAGGTGCGCAATCACCTCGTTCGCGTTCATGTTGCTGCTGGTGCCGGAACCGGTCTGGAAGACATCCACCGGAAATTGCGCGTCGTGCTGGCCTTCGGCAACTTCCAGCGCGGCCTTCTGGATGGCCGCAGCACGCTTGGCGTCCAGTGCGTCGAGCTCCAGGTTGGCAGTGGCAGCCGCCCATTTGATCAGCCCGAGCGCGCGAATGAAGGCGCGCGGCATGCGTAAACCGCTGATGGGAAAATTCTCGACCGCGCGCTGCGTCTGCGGCCCCCACAATGCGCTGGCAGGGACCTTCAGCTCGCCGAGACTGTCGCGTTCGATGCGGAAATCGTTCTGCTTCACACCGCAACTCCACTGCACCCGTGCGGTATCATTCTACAATGAACACTCACCTCCTGAACGCCATCTCCCCCATCGACGGCCGCTACGCCGAGAAGTGCGCCGAGTTGCGCCCCCTGTTCAGCGAGCGCGGCCTGATCCGGCAGCGCGTCCGGGTCGAAGCGCTGTGGCTCAAGGCGCTCGCGGCCGAATCCGGCATCGTCGAGCTGCGCGGCCTGCCGGCCGAGGCCCTCACGGTACTGGAAGCGCTGGCGGCAGAGCTGACCGAGGCCGACGCCATCGAGGTCAAACGCATCGAGCGCGAGACCAACCACGACGTCAAGGCGGTCGAATACTTCGTAAAGAGCCGGCTCGACGCGGTGCCCGCCTGGCGTTCGCGGCGCGAGTTCGTGCACTTCGCCTGCACTTCCGAGGACATCAACAACCTGAGCTACGCGCTGATGCTGAAAGAGGCGCGCGACCAGGTGCTGCTGCCGCGACTCGACGCATTGCTCGCCCGTCTGAAAACGCTGGCGCACGCCAACGCCGACGTGCCGATGATGTCGCGCACCCACGGACAGCCGGCCACGCCGACGACGCTCGGCAAGGAAATCGCCAATTTCGTCTATCGACTGCAACGCCAGCGGCTGCGCTTCTCGGCGGTGACCATCGAAGGCAAGATCAATGGCGCGGTCGGCAATTTCAATGCGCACCAGGTGGCGTACCCGCAGGTCGACTGGCCGATGCTGGGCGCACGGTTCGTCGAGTCGCTGGGCCTGACCTGGAATCCCTACACCACCCAGATCGAGCCGCACGACTGGAACGCCGAGTACTTCGATACGCTGGCGCGCGTCAACACCATCCTCATCGACCTGTGCCGCGATTTCTGGGGCTACATCTCGCTCGGCTATTTCCGGCAGCGCGTGGTGGCCGGCGAAGTCGGCTCCTCGACCATGCCGCACAAGGTGAACCCGATCGATTTCGAGAACGGCGAAGGCAACCTGGGGCTGGCGAATGCACTGCTGCGCTTCCTCGCGGACAAGCTGCCGATCTCGCGCTGGCAGCGCGATCTCACCGATTCCACCGTGCTGCGCAACGTGGGCGTGGCCGCGAGTCACTCATTGATCGCATGGCGCTCGATCGAGCGCGGCCTGGAGCGGGTCGACGTGGACCGCGAGCGGCTGGCCGCAGACCTGGATGCGAACTGGGAGCTGCTGGCCGAGCCGATCCAGACCGTGATGCGCCGCTTCGGCGTCGAGAATGCCTACGAGCAGCTGAAATCGCTGACACGCGGTCAGCGCATCGATGCAGTTGCGCTGCGCAGCTTCATCGCGGGACTGGCGATTCCGGACGAGGCCAAGAAAGCCCTGCTCGAGTTGTCGCCAGCTACCTACACCGGCGTCGCAGCGCGCCTGGCGCGCGAGGTGTAAGCGACGGCATTCTTCCGGCCCTGCCCGTCCGGGCAATGTCGTTTATGTTGAAAATCGTCACAATTCCCGCTTAAGGACGTGGATATACTCGCAAAATGTCATTGAGACCCGACCTGACCGTAGCTGCCGTCGTGGAACGCGAGGGGCGATTCCTGCTGGTCGAGGAACGGGTCGGCAATGCCATGGTGTTCAACCAGCCCGCCGGCCATGTCGAGCGCGGCGAAGAGCTCACCGCCGCGGTCATTCGCGAGACCCTCGAAGAATCGGCCTGGACCTTCCAGCCCGAAGCGCTCACCGGCATCTACCTGTGGGATCAGCCGGAGAAGCAGCGCAGCTACCTGCGTTTCACATTCTGCGGCCGCGTGACCCAGCATGATCCGAAGCGCCGCCTGGACCGCGGCATCGAACGCGCCCTGTGGATGGATCGTACCCAGCTGGTCATGCGTTCCTCGCGCCTGCGCAGCCCGATGGTGCTCAGGTGCATCGACGATTACCTGGAAGGCCGTCGTTATCCGCTCAGCGTGGTCCAGCACATGTTGCGGGACCTGTCCGCGCCCGGCCTGGAGCGTCGTTCCGGCGGCCTGGAATCCGGTCGCATCCTGCCGCTGCTCGACCGTCTTTCGTAAGCCGCGCCACTGCGGCATCCTTCGCTCTCTCCTTACGGCCACATCGGTCGCTTTCAGCAGTTCATCACGTGCCCTCTCGTCCCCTGGTCATCGTCGGTATGTCCGGCGGCGTCGATTCATCCGTCGCCGCGTGGCTGCTGCTGCAACAGGGTTACGACGTGCAGGGCCTGTTCATGAGCAACTGGGACGAGGACGAAAGCGGCTACTGCACCGCCGCCGCGGACTATCAGGACGCGCGCACGGTCTGCTCGCAACTGGGAATTCCGTTGCACAAGGTGAGCTTCGCCGGCGAGTACCGCGAGCGCGTCTTCAGCTATTTTCTCGAAGAATACCGGGCGGGACGCACGCCCAATCCGGACGTGCTGTGCAACCGGGAAATCAAGTTCGGTGTGTGCTTCGACTACGCGCGACGGCTGGGCGCGGACTGGGTCGCCACCGGGCATTACGCCCGCGTGACCCATGGTGAAAGACCAAGGCTGCTGAAGGGTCTGGATCCGGACAAGGATCAAAGCTACTTCCTGCACGCCATGCCGGCGGCGTCGCTGGCGCGCACGCTGTTTCCGATCGGCGATCGCCACAAGGACGAAGTCCGCCGCATCGCGCGCGAGCTGACGCTGCCGGTGTTCGACAAGAAAGACAGCACCGGCATCTGCTTCATCGGCGAGCGTCCGTTCGCGGAATTCCTGTCGCAGTATCTGCCCGCACAGCCGGGCGATATCGAAACACCTGAAGGTCACAAGGTCGGGCGCCATCAGGGGCTCATGTACTACACGCTCGGCCAGCGTCAGGGCCTGCGGATCGGCGGTCGCAGCGATGCAGGCGACGCACCCTGGTATGTCGCCGGCAAGGATCTCGAGCGCAACGTGCTGCTGGTGGTGCAGGGACACGATCATCCAGCGCTGCTCAGCGATGGGCTGCAGGCCTCACAGCTTGAGTGGGTCGCGGGCGCACCGCCCGCCGGAAGGTTCCAGTGCCGAGCCAAAGTCCGTTATCGACAGCCCGATCAGGCTTGCGAAGTGCAGGTGCTCGCGGATAGTGCCGCTGCGGACGGCGACGACAGTGCCGGCCGCAGGCTCGAAGTACGCTTCGAGACGCCGCAGCGAGCGGTGACGCCGGGTCAGTACGTCGTTTTCTACGACGGCGAGGAGTGCCTGGGCGGCGGCGTGATCGAATCGACCGAGCGGCGCTCGGGCAGCCGCCCGCCTGCCGCGGCCGAACGAGTCGCGTAAACACGCTTCAAACCTGCGCCCAGACGTCCATCGAACGCGCGCCAGAGTTTTTCGATATCGCATCCGTCAATTCCCTCATTCCGCAGGTCTCCTTCGGCGCTCCGAGCCGCTATAATTCATGCGCTTTTCAAAGGGACCGCCGATGGGGTGAGGGTCCCACCCCTTCCCACCCCTTTATTCCCTCCCGGAGGACGCATGAAAGACTCGTTCAAGGCGCGCACCACGCTCGCTTGCGGCAGCAGCAATTACGAAATTCTCAGCCTGGCAGCGCTCAAGGACCGCAACGTTGCCCGCCTGCCGTATTCGCTGAAGATCCTGCTCGAAAACCTGCTGCGCTTCGAAGATGGCGTGAATGTCACGCGCGCCGACGTCGATGCGCTGCTCAACTGGGATCCGAAAGCGGCGCCCTCCTACGAGATCTCCTTTACGCCCAGCCGCGTCATCATGCAGGACTTCACCGGCGTGCCCGCCGTGGTGGACCTGGCCGCGATGCGCGAAGCCATGATCAAGCTCGGCGGCAATGCCGACGAGATCAACCCGCTGTCGCCGGCCGAGCTGGTGATCGACCACTCGGTGCAGGTCGATGCTTATGGCACGCCTGAGGCGCTGGCCCAGAACACGGCCATCGAATTCAATCGCAACACCGAGCGCTACGAGTTCCTGCGCTGGGGCCAGACCGCGTTCCGCAACTTCAAGGTGGTGCCGCCCAACACCGGCATCGTGCACCAGGTGAACATCGAGCACCTGGCCCGCGTCGTGTTCGACGCGGAGAAGGACGGCGTGCGCTGGGCTTATCCGGACACCCTGGTAGGCACCGACTCACACACCACCATGGTGAACGGCCTGGGCGTGCTGGGCTGGGGCGTCGGCGGCATCGAGGCGGAAGCCGCCATGCTCGGCCAGCCGGTGACCATGCTGATTCCGCACGTCATCGGCTTCAAGCTGACCGGCAGCCTGCCGGCCGGCGCGACCGCCACCGACCTGGTACTGACCGTCACCGAAATGCTGCGCAAGAAGGGCGTGGTCGACAAGTTCGTCGAGTTCTTCGGCGACGGCCTGGCCAACCTGCCGCTGGCCGATCGCGCCACCATCGCCAACATGGCGCCGGAATTCGGCAGCACCTGCGGCATCTTCCCGATCGACAACGAAACGCTGCGCTATCTGGAGCTGACCGGCCGCAGCGCCGAGCAGATCGCACTGGTGAAGGCGTATGCGCAGCACCAGGGCATGTGGCGTGAAGACGGCCAGCCGCAGGCCGACTACACCGACGTGCTGGAACTGGACCTGGGCACGGTCGAGCCTTCGCTCGCCGGTCCGAAGCGTCCACAGGATCGCGTGCCGCTGCGCATCGCCAAGCAGGTTTACCAAAGCACTCACGTCAAGATGGCGGAAGAGCGCGCGCAGATGAACCCGGCCGCTACCGGCGTCGCCAAAGCGTCCGTCGCCGGTAACGCTTTCGAAGTGAAGGACGGCGCCGTGCTGATCGCCGCGATCACCAGCTGCACCAACACGTCGAACCCGGCCGTGCTGATCGCAGCCGGCCTGCTCGCCCGCAACGCGCACCAGCGCGGCCTCACCTCCAAGCCGTGGGTGAAGACCAGCCTGGCGCCGGGCTCGCGCGTCGTCACCGACTACCTGGCCAAAGCCGGCCTGACCTCGGACCTGGAAGCCCTGGGCTTCTACACCGTGGGCTACGGCTGCACCACCTGCATCGGCAACTCCGGTCCGCTGAAGCCGGAGATCTCCGATGCCGTGAAGGCCGGCGACGTGATCGCCTGCTCGGTACTCTCGGGTAACCGCAACTTCGAAGGCCGCGTGCATCCGGAAGTGAAGATGAACTTCCTGGCCTCGCCGCCGCTGGTGGTCGCCTACGCGCTCGCCGGCACGCTGAACCTGGACCTGACCACCGAGCCCCTGGGCACCGGCAGCGACGGCAAGCCGGTCTACCTCAAGGATATCTGGCCGAGCCCGGCCGAGATCCAGGCGTTCATCGCCAAGTCGATCGACTCGGCCATGTTCCGCAAGAGCTACGCCAGCGTGTTCTCGGGCGACGAGAACTGGAACTCGATCAGCCTGCCGGCAGGCAAGATCTACTCCTGGAACGACAAGTCCACCTACGTGAAGAACCCGCCCTACTTCGTCGGCATGACGATGAAGCCCGGTGCCGTCACCGACATCCGCAACGCGCGCGTGCTGGCGCTGCTGGGTGATTCGGTGACCACGGACCACATCTCGCCGGCCGGTAACATCTCGAAGACGAGCGCCGCTGCGCAGTACCTCATGTCCCTGGGCGTCGAGCCAAAGGATTTCAACTCGTACGGCGCACGGCGCGGCAACCACGAGGTGATGATGCGCGGCACGTTCGCCAACATCCGTTTGCGCAACCAGCTGGCGCCGGGCACCGAGGGCGGCGTCACCGTCCACGTGCCGAGCGGCGAGCAGATGAGCATCTTCGATGCAGCCATGCGCTACCAGCAGGAGAACACCCCGCTGATCGTGATCGCCGGCAAGGAATACGGCACCGGCTCCTCGCGCGACTGGGCCGCCAAGGGCACCATGCTGCTGGGCGCCAAGGCCGTGATCGCCGAGAGCTTCGAGCGCATTCACCGTTCCAACCTGATCGGCATGGGCGTGCTGCCCCTGCAGTTCAAGGAAGGCCAGAACGCGCAGTCGCTGGGACTCACCGGCAAGGAAAGCTACGAGATCATCGGCTTGAACGGCGGCGCAGCCAAGGTGGTGACGGTCGTTGCCACGCCGGCCAGCGGCGCTGCGATCAAGTTCGAAGTGCGCGTGCGCATCGATACGCCGAAGGAGCGCGAGTACTACCAGCACGGCGGCATCCTGCACTACGTGCTGCGCCAGCTGGCGGGTGCAAGCAAGGCTGCTTGATCCGTCAAGCGCAGCGGTTGATCTTCAACGGGGAGCTACGGCTCCCCGTTGTCGTTTGGGCGCTTCATTGGTTCTCGAAGGCGGCCAGCAGCAAGGGCGCGAGCGTATGCATGGGGCCCAGGTTGGTCGATGGATCCAGGCCGGTGGTGAAGCCGTGGCGGCGCAGCGCGTCCAGCAGTTCCGGGCGGGCGGCAATCACGTGCACGGGAACGTTCCACGAGGCGCCCTCGCCGCTTACCATCGCCGGCGGCTGATGATCGCCGATGATGATCAGCACCCAGTCGTGATCCAGGCGCTGCTGCACGTAACCCGTCAGCGTGTTCATGATGTAGCGCACGGCGCCGAGATAGCCGCTGCCCATGTTGCTCCATTCCGCAGACTGCGCCATCGATCGTTCCAGGTCCGGTGCATCGAAGGGCGCTGCGCTCAGTATCCGCGACCAATCCGGCTGGTACGGCGGCGTCGGCCGGAAAGGCGTGTGCGTGCTGATGGTGGGGAAAAACGTGAACAGCGGTGCGCGTTCAGGCCTGGCCTGCACGCGTTCCAGTACGTCGAGTCGAGCCAGCGAGAACTGATCCGGTATTCGCCACCACCCAAACGCCGGCCCGTCGTACTGCATGGCCGCATCGTCGTAGATGCGATCGAAGTCATAGAACGCGCCCTCGGGCCACTGGCTTTTGAGCCCCGGCATCAACGCCACGCGCCTGTAGCCATGCCGCGCCAGCGCGGTGCCGAAATTCTCGCGCGACTGCGTCATCAGGCGTTCCGCCATTGCGCCGTCACGCACTTCGATGCCGGTCAGGAAACTGATGTGCGCCAGCCAGGAGCCGCCGGCGAAGGTCGGTGACTCGACGAATGCCGACACGGCGTCCCCTCCCTGCGCACGAATCGCTGCCAGCAGACGGCTGCGGTCCGACGCCAGTACGGTAGCGAACTCGGGACGAGCGTAGGTCACCTGGCCATAGGACTCGATGAACATCAACGTGACGTCGGCGCCTTCGATCAGCGACAGCGTGGACGTCAGCTTGGGCGATGCCGGCAAATTGCCCACCGCACCCTTGTTCGTTACCGCTTCGGCCACCTGGATGAACTGGTTGCCATAGGTGTAGGCCACCGGAATGGAGAAACGAGGTACGCGCGGCACGCGCTCATCCATCCGCTGCAGCACGAACCACACGGTCAGCAACGATGCGATCGTGGCGATCACGGCGTTGGTCCGCGGCGAGCGCATCGAAGTGGCCACCTGCCGCCACGCCCAGAAGGCTGCCAGGTACATCGAGCCCAGCAGTAACACCACCAACGCGAACGACAACAACAACTGCCACGGCTTGAGCACGCGCTCCAGCATGCCTGCCAGGGAGGCCACATGCGGCAAGTCCCAGTACAGATTCACGGCCCGCCCATACAGTGCCGGCGCAGTCACTTCGCCATAACGTCCCAGCACACCAATCACGGACGCTGCGGCCAGCCATACCAGCAACCAGCGCGGCACGGCGGCGCGCCAACGCTGTATCAGCGCCAGCAGCAGCAGCAATGCGCTCAGCTCGACGGACAGCTCACCCGGCCAATGAATGAACGCGGTAGGCCAGACGTTGTGGAACGTGAACAGGCCGTTCAACAGCACCAGCGCGACTGGCAGCGCCACGAAACGCCAGCTCGCCGTCACCGGGGACGGACCGTTCAACGACGCCACAGCCACACGGTATCGATGATGAAGGACCCCGACAAAGCCACCAACGCGACGGCGCAGATGCCTTGAGCAGCAGGCGCCGGCATCCACGGCGCAACGGCCAGGACCAGGGCCGTGCTCTGCAATGCCGCCACCCACTTGCGACGCACGCTGGCAGGCAACTGCGCACGCATCCGCGGCCATATCCAGCCAGCCGCGACAAACGCATAGCGCATCAGGCCAGCCGCCAATACCCACGCACCCGCCTTGTCGAATTGCAGAACCAGGATGCTGAGCACCAGAATCAGGAACGCGTCGCACTCCATGTCGAAACGAGCGCCGTACGCACTGCTCATGCCGCTACGACGCGCCAGCCGGCCATCGACGCCATCGAGAATCGCCGCCGGAACGGCGACGCCAAAGACCAAAGATTCCAATGCCGGCCCCTGCCCCATGCCGATCAATCCCGCCAGCAGCATGGTCAGCACACCGCGCGTGACGGTGACCAGATTGGCCGATCCGAAACGCTCGAACGGATGGTAGGTCTGCACCCGCCACAACAGCAGCAGGCTGCCGGCGCCCAGCAACGCGGCCGTCGAATACAGATAGCGCGCTTCCAATCCCAGCCTCGCGGACAGCATCCATGCCAGCGTCCACCCGGCCAGCGCCAGGGTTGATATGCTGAGCGCCGCATTACGCAGCAATTGCCTGGAAATCACTTCGGCCATGCCTTCGGACTCTCTCGCATTCTGGATTACGGCACCAGGCCGCGGCGAATTGCTGCGCCGGCCGCTGGTATCGCGCGAAGGAATCATCGTACAAGCGCTCTACAGCGGTGTCAGCCGTGGCACGGAAACCCTGATATTCAATGGAGCAGTTCCACCAAGCGAATATGCGCGTATGCGCGCACCGTTCCAGGAGGGCGATTTTCCTGGCCCGGTGAAATACGGCTATTGCATGGTCGGTCGCGTGCTGCACGGCCCGGATGAATTGCAGGGTCGTGAAGTATTTTGTCTGCATCCTCATCAAGATCGTTTCGCCATTCCGGCCGATGCAGCACATCTGCTGCCGCAGGGCGTGCCCGCAGCTCGCGCCATTCTCGCCGCGAACATGGAAACCGCGCTGAATGCGCTGTGGGATGCCGGCATCCTGCCGGGTGACCGCGTCAGCGTGATTGGTGCAGGCAGTGTCGGATGCATGATCGCCAGACTGGCCGGGCGCATCCCGGGCTGTGAGGTGGAGCTCGTGGACATCAACCCGACTCGTGCCGCCGTGGCGGAGGCACTTGGCGTGCGCTTTGCGTTGCCGGAGCAGGCACGCGGCGAGGTCGACGTGGTGTTCCATGCCAGCGGCTCGGCAGCCGGCTTGTCGCTGGCGTTGGGCCTGGCCGGTTTCGAGGCGACGGTGCTGGAACTGAGCTGGTATGGCGACCGCCAGGTCAGCGTGCCGTTGGGCGCCAGCTTTCATTCGCACCGTCTCACCTTGAAGTCCTCCCAAGTCGGCAGCGTTGCCACAGCGCGTCGCGCACGCCGTTCGTTATCATCGCGACTCGAACTCGCCTTGTCGCTGCTGACCGATGCGACGCTGGACACGCTGATCAACAGCGAAGGTTCTTTTCAGGAACTGCCGCGCACCATCCAACGGTTGGCGAACACCGCGCCCGCCGCCAGTGGCGAATTCGACTCCGTCATCATGCATCGAGTGAGGTATGACTGAATGTATAGCGTCTGCGTACGCGATCATCTGATGATCGCCCACAGCTTCCGCGGCGAGGTCTTCGGCCCGGCACAGCGGCTGCACGGCGCCACCTATGTCGTGGACGTGGAATTTCGGCGCGGCGCGCTGGACGAGGATGGCATCGTGGTCGACATCGGACGCGCGGGCGAGGCCCTCAAATCGCTGCTGGCCGAACTCAACTATCGCAATCTCGACGAGCTGGCGGAATTCCAGGGTCGCAATACCACGACCGAGTTTCTGGCAAAGGCCATCTTCGACCGTCTGGTCGCCCGCATTCGCACGGGTGAATTGGGTCGCAACGCGCACGGGATCGAACAGCTGCGCGTGCAGCTGCACGAATCCCACGTTGCCTGGGCGGCCTACGAAGGGCCGGTCGTCGCGACGAAATAGCGGTTGTTCGAGATCGGTAGCGGTGACTTCAGACACGCCCACCAAGGCGCTGCACATCGTGGTCCCCGGCGACTTGGCCACGGTCACCGGCGGTTACGAGTACGCCCGGCGCATGATCGATGGATTGCGCCGCCTTGGCTGGACCATCGAGGTGCTGCAACTTGACGCCAGCTTCCCGCACCCCACCCCCGCGGCATTGCTCGATACCGAACGTCAGCTGACTGCCCTGCCCGATGGCAGCCTGACTCTGATCGACGGACTGGCGCTGGGCGCCATGCCTGAGATTGCTCATCGCCAGGCACAGCATCTGTGTCTGATCGCGCTGGTGCATCATCCACTGGCATTGGAAACCGGGCTGTCATCGGCTCGAGCCCTGCAGCTGCACGACAGCGAACGACGGGCGCTGGCGGCGGTACGGCATGTCATCGTGACCAGTCCCAGCACCAAGGAAGTGTTGGCAGACTACGATGTGACGCCTGAGCGCATCTGCGTCGCCGAACCCGGTGTCGACAGCGTGCCGTCACGTCTGCGACGACGCACGACGGAACAGATCCCATTGCGTCTGCTTTGCGTCGCCACGCTCACTCCACGCAAGGATCATGCGTTGCTGCTCGAAACGCTGGCGTCGTTGCTCTTTCCCTGGACGCTTTCCTGCGTAGGCGATGAAACACGTCATCCGGAAACCACCCGGCAGTTGCGTAACCTGATAGAAACGCACCAGTTGCAGGACCGCGTCGTTCTACACGGCAAATTACCCCCCGCAGCGCTCGATGCGCAGCTCGATGCAGCAGATCTGTTCGTATTGCCTACGCGTTTCGAAGGCTATGGCATGGCTGTGGCGCAAGCACTGGCCGCCGGACTGCCGGTGATCAGTACGCGCACCGGCTCGATTCCACAGCTGATAGGTCCGGACGCAGGCATCGTCATCCCACCTGGCGACGCCGACGCGCTGAGAGCCGCGCTGCTCGCCGCATCCGTTCCGCAGCGTTTCAACGATCTCGCCGCTGGCGCATACCGAGTCAGCGCATCGCTCAGCGACTGGCCTCGGGCCAGCCAGCGGCTGGCGAGCATTCTCGCGGAAGTGAGCGCAGCCGCCGCACGCTCATCGGAAACGATTGAGCCCAAGGTTGAATCATGAGTGGCTTCAGCGCCGACTGGCTGGCATTGCGTGAACCGTACGATTCGTCCGCACGCGACGAGTCTCTGGTGATGCAGCTGCGCCAGCGGCTGACTGTTCGCCCGTTGCAAGCCATCGATCTGGGCACGGGGACCGCAGCCAACATACGCCATCTCGCGCCCCGGCTGGGCGGCGAGCAACACTGGCTGACGGTGGATGACGACCCTGAGCTGATAGCGTTGCAGCCTCGCGAACTGACCGGTCCGGAACATCACTGTCGGCTGCAACCCTTGCGCTTGAACCTGGCCACGGAATTGCATCGTCTGCAGTTCGATCGGTGCCAGCTGGTCACCGGCTCCGCGCTGCTCGATCTGGTGTCGGCGAGTTGGGTCGATGCTCTGGCGTCAGCCTGCGCGAAGGCCCGCACCAGCGTACTGTTCGCATTGAGCTACGACGGCCGGATCGAGTGGTCGCCGCAACTGCCTGATGATGATTGGCTGCGCGACCTGCTCAATAGACATCAGCTTGGCGACAAAGGCTTCGGCCCGGCGCTCGGCCCAGAGGCCACCGAACATACCCGGCGCGCTTTCTCCGCTGCAGGTTTCAAAGTCCAGACAGCGTCCAGCGACTGGTGCATCACGCCGACCGAGACAGCCATGCAACATGCGTTGATGGAAGGCTGGAGCACTGCTGCCGCAGAAATCGCCCCACTGGAACATGCACGCATCGCAGCCTGGTCGGCAGCGCGGCGGCGCTTGATCCAGGCAGGAAGTTCCACGCTGCGCGTGGGGCATCAGGATCTGCTCGCCACTGCGCAGTAGTCAGTCCGCTGTCCTACTTAGCTGCACGCAAATCGCAGTCGAACAACACGTCCTCTCCCAACTTGTAGGTCCGCGTGAGCGGCCGATGACATTCATCGAGTCGCGACACAGGCGGCAACCTCACCCCCGGCCGCCCTTCGCCGATGAAAAACGGCGCGACCGCGACGTGCAGGCGATCCAGCAATCCCGCCTCGAGGAAGGCCGACACCGTTACCCCGCCGCCCTCGATCAGAATGACGTTGAGGCCACGCGCGTGCAATTTTTCGAGCAGCACCGGTAACTCAAGACGACCAGCCGCGGCCGGCACCTCCATGTCCTCCACGCCCGGTGCTCGCAAGCCGTCGGGCAGCGGCACGCCACACGCGCGCACTCGCAATGTCGGAGCCTGCCCGTCGCTGAATACCCGCGACGTTCCACTCAGCCGCAGCTGAGGATCGAGCACCACCCGCAGCGGATTCTCACCGCTCACCCGCCGAGTGGTGAGCTGGGGATCATCGGCAGCCACCGTGCCGGCGCCGACCACCACCGCATCACACAGCGCCCGCAGACGATGCAGATGCAGCAGGCTGGGCTCGCCGGTCACGTAGTGCGAATGGCCACAGGCCGTGGCAATGAAGCCATCCAGGCTCTGGCCCAGTTGACCGACGACTTCAGCCCGACCGCCGGCCAGCGGCAGGTAGAGATCCAGCCAGCGCTCAGCCGCATCACCGCCCGACGTGAGCGCGCGCCAGCCGTTTTCCCATGCCAGCACCGCGTTTCGGTCGAAAGCCGGCGTCGAGCGCAGAGCAACGCCGTCGAAGGCGAAGTGCTCGCCCATCTCCGGCGTCGAGCTACGCGCCCTGGCCGCGGCCGCGCGGATCAAACCCCATGCAGAATCTTCCAGAATGCTCATGCCTTGCGGGATACCCTGGCGTGGCGCCAAGACCGGCCGCCGTGTGTGCTAGTCTGCTTGTTTCCAAGGAAATCTCCAGAACC
>DATMEZ010000108.1:0-17811 GCA_035556415.1 Povalibacter sp. | reverse complement strand
CATACCGGCCTTGAATCACGAGGTTGGGAGCGGAGGAAATCCTTGCGCAAAGTCAGGCGACCGCGAAGTCTCGCCGAGCTGGGGCTGGCGGAGCCGGACAGCACCGGACGCGTGGCGGCGCGACGCCCGCCGCCGGCCCGGAGCCTCGAACGCAGTCCTGGGGAGAACCTGCCGCGCGCGCGTCAGGCATTGCCTGCGCAGGTGCGCATTCTCGGCCTCGATCCGGGCTCGCTGTGTACGGGTTATGCCGTCGTCGAGGCGGCTGGCGGCCGTATCGCCTACGTGGTGAGCGGCTCGATCCGCACCGAGGGCAAGGCCCTGCCGCAGCGCCTGCAGGAGATTTTCGTGGCGGTGGAGCGGCTGACGGCCGAGTTCAAGCCCGACGAAGTGGCAATCGAAGGTGTCTTCATGCACCGCAATGCCGGCAGCGCATTGAAGCTGGGGCAGGCACGTGGCGCGGCATTGAGTGCGACGTTTTCGGTGCGGCCGCGTGTGTTCGAGTATGCGCCGCGAGCCGTCAAGCTCGCCGTGGTGGGTACCGGCGCGGCGCAGAAGGAACAGGTTCAATTGATGGTGAAACGCTTGCTCAACATCTCCGGGCCGCTGGCTGCCGACGCTGCCGATGCGCTCGCGATCGCGCTGTGCCACGCTCACTCGCGCAAGGTTCATGGCATGGTCAGCGCGGCGGATCTGCGCCAATGATCGGCTTCTTGCGTGGTCGTCTGACGGCGAAGCATCCGCCGCAGCTGCTGATCGATGTGGGCGGCGTCGGCTATGAAGTCGAAGCGCCCATGTCCACGTTCTACGGGCTGCCTGCGACTGGAACGGACGTCAGCCTGTTCACGCACCTGGTGGTGCGTGAGGATGCGCATGTGCTGTTCGCCTTTGGCACCGAGCGCGAGCGACGCCTGTTTCGTGAGCTGATCAAGGTTTCCAATGTCGGACCGAAGCTGGCGCTGGCGCTGCTGTCCGGCATGAGCGTGGATAACTTTCTGCTGTGCATCGAGGCCCAGGATGCCGACACGCTGGTGCGCATCCCCGGGGTGGGGCGCAAGACGGCTGAGCGTCTGCTGATCGAGATGCGCGACCGGATCAAGAATCTCGGCGGCCTGGCAGGCGCGATGCCGGTTGCGGACGGTTCGCTGGCACCGGCCAACGGTGCGCAGGCCGAAGCGTTCAGTGCGCTGGTCGCGCTCGGATACAAGCCGGCCGAAGTCACGCGCCTGCTCAAGGCCGTCGACCCATCGGCCCAGACGACCGAAGAGCTGATCCGCGGTGCGTTGCAAGCCGCCGCAGGCAAGTAGTCCAACATGATCGAACCGGATGATCGAATCGTATCGGCGGGCGCGCAGGGCGACGAGGACGCCTTCGACCGCGCCGTGCGCCCGAAACGCCTGGCCGACTATGTCGGCCAGCAGAGCGTCAAGACGCAGATGGAGATTTTCATCCAGGCCGCGCGCAATCGGCGCGAGGCGCTGGATCACGTGCTGATCTTCGGTCCGCCGGGCCTGGGCAAGACCACGCTGGCCAACATCATCGCCAACGAACTGCAGGTGAATCTCAAGCAGACCTCCGGCCCGGTGATCGAGCGGCCGGGCGACCTGGCGGCGTTGCTCACCAACCTGCAGCCCAACGACGTGCTGTTCGTCGACGAGATCCATCGCCTGAGCCCGGTGGTCGAGGAGATCCTGTATCCGGCGATGGAGGACTTCCAGCTGGACATCATGATCGGCGAAGGTCCGGGTGCGCGCTCGATCAAACTCGACCTGCAGCCCTTCACGCTGGTTGGCGCTACCACGCGCGCCGGACTGCTGACGTCGCCACTGCGCGACCGCTTCGGCATCGTGCAAAGGCTCGAGTTCTACGATCAGGCGGAGTTGCAAAGGATCGTGACCCGCTCAGCGGCGATTCTGCGCGTGGAGATGGAGGCGGGCGGTGCAATGCGCATCGCACAGCGCTCGCGCGGAACCCCGCGTATAGCCAATCGATTGTTACGACGCGTGCGCGACTATGCCGAGGTCAAGGCCGGTGGACGAGTCACCGATGAAGTGGCGCAGGCCGCGCTCGACCTGCTCGACGTGGACCCGCAGGGCTTCGATGTCATGGACCGCAAGTTCCTGTCCACCATCATCGAGAAGTTCGATGGCGGCCCGGTCGGCGTCGAGAGCCTGGCGGCGGCGCTGGGTGAGGAGCGCGGCACCATCGAGGACGTGATCGAGCCTTTCCTGATCCAGCAAGGCTTCGTCATGCGCACCGCGCGCGGTCGCGTCGCAACGCGCCACGCCTATCAGCATTTCGGACTGAAGCCGCCGGAGCGCGGGGCCACGGGAGATCTGTTTTGAGTTCCAACTTCTCCTGGCCGGTGCGCGTCTATTGGGAAGACACCGATGCCGGTGGCATCGTCTACTACGCCAATTACCTCAAGTTCATGGAACGGGCTCGCACCGAATGGCTGCGGGCTGCGGGCCTGGAACAGGGGCCGTTGCAGCAGGAACACGGACTGATGTTCGTGGTCGTAAACGCCGAGACGCATTTCCAGAGGCCGGCGCGTTACGGGGAGCTGCTGCAGGTGAGCTGCGAGGTTGAGAAATCGACCAAGGCCAGCCTGACGTTCAAGCAGGATGTGGTGCGTGACGATGCGCAGCGCGAGCTGCTGGTGACCGGGCGGGTGCGCGTGGCGTGCCTGGACACTACCAAGTTCCGGCCGCGCGCATTGCCGGAGCACCTGTTGCAGGAAATGGCGCCGCCGGAATCGAAAAGAGCAGGAGATCGCTGATGACGGGTGATTTATCGCCTTTGGAGCTGGTGCTCAACGCCAGTCTCATCGTACAGATCGTGATGGCGTTGCTGTTGCTGGCATCGGTCATCTCGTGGTCCATCATGCTGCGCAAACGCGCCGAGCTGCGAGCCGCCCGGGCGGACGCCGACCGCTTCGAAGAAGTGTTCTGGTCCGGCGGCGACCTGTCGGCCATGTTCAAAGCCATCGACCAGAGCCGCCGTGTCACCAAGGGCATGGAGAGCATCTTCGAATCGGGCTTCCGCGAGTTCTCGCGCCTGCGCCAGCAGGGCGGAGCCGGCGCGCCGTTGATCGAAGGCGCGCAGCGCGGCATGAAGGTGGCGCTGCTCAAGGAGAGCGATCGCCTGGAACACAGCCTGTCGATGCTGGCCACCGTCGGCTCGACCAGCCCGTACGTGGGCCTGTTCGGCACCGTGTGGGGCATCATGAACGCCTTCCACGGCCTGGGGAACGTGCAGCAGGCGACGCTGGCAATGGTGGCACCGGGCATCGCCGAAGCGCTGATCGCCACCGCCATGGGCCTGTTCGCTGCCATCCCGGCGGTCATCGCCTATAACCGTTACGCCGATCAGGTCACTCGCATCGAGACGCGCTACGACACCTTCGTCGAGGAGCTGTCCTCGATCCTGCAGCGGCACGCCACCAGCCGCACGCCGGGCGTGGCCGCGGTCGAGGCGCACGCATGACCCCGAAGCGCCGCGGCAAGCGTTTGATGGCGGAGATCAATGTCGTTCCGTACATCGACGTGATGCTGGTGCTGCTGATCATTTTCATGATCACGGCGCCGCTGCTGACCCAGGGCATCAAGGTCGATCTGCCCAAGGCCGGCGCCGAGCCGTTGCCAGAAGACGTGGTACGCGAGCACAAGCCGCTGATCCTGAGCGTGGACAAGTCCGGCGCCTTCTATCTGAATATCGGCCAGGACGAAGAGTCGTCGATCGACGACAGCACGGTGGTGGAACGGGTCGCGACCGTCCTGCGACGCGAGCCGAAGACGCCGGTGCTGGTCAAGGCCGACCAGACCGTGCCCTACGGTCGCGTGGTCACCGGCATGGTCCTGTTGCAGCAGGCGGGCGCCGAGAAAGTGGGCTTCATCACCGATCCCGCGGAAATGCCGCGCGATCAGAAGAAGCCGTGACGCGCGCGAGCTGACGGACGCGATGGCCGAGTATTTCAAACAGAACTGGAAGTATCTGAGCGGTGCGGCGCTGCTGCACGCGCTGTTTGCCGGTGTTTTCGCGTTGACGATGGTTTCCATGTCGCGCAACGCGCCGCCGCCGCAGCTGGCGATCCAGGCGGTAGTCGTCGATCAGTCGCTGATCGCCGCCGCCAGCCGGCGCCAGCAGCAGGAACAGCAGGAGCAAAAACAGCGCGCCGAGCAACAAGCCCGCGAGCAGGTCGCCGAACAGCGGCGGCAGCAGGAAGAAGTCGCGCGCAAAGAGGCGGAACAACGGGCGGAAGCGGAGCGTCAGGTGGAGCTGAGGCAACGCGAGGAGCAGGAACAGCGCCGCGTGCAGGAAGAGCAGCGGGTGCGTGAACAGCAGGAAACCGAACGCAAGCGCGTAGCCGAAGCCGAGCGTCAGAAGCAGGCGGAAGCGGAACGCCAGAAGCGGGTCGAGGCGGAGCGCCAGCGGGTCCAGGAGATCGAGCGCAAGCAGAAGGAGGAAGCGCAGCGCCGCAAGCAGGCTGAGGACGCGCGCGCCCAGGCAGCCCGCGAATCGGAGCTGCAGAAGCAGCTGGCAGAAGAAGAGGGCCGGATGGAGGCGGAGAACGCCGGGCTCCTGAACCAGTACATCGCCCAGATCGTGCAGCGCGTAGAACGTAACTGGAACCGTCCGCCGTCGGCGCGCCCCGGCCTGGAGTGCGAGATCAGAGTAGCGCAGACGCCGGGTGGTACCGTGCTGTCGGCGCAGGTGACCCGCTGCAACGGCGATGCGGCCGTGAAGCAGTCGATCGAAGCGGCGGTCATGCGCTCTTCGCCGCTGCCGCCGCCGCCGGATCCGCGCCTGTTCGAGCGCAACCTGGTCCTGATCTTCAAACCAGCGGATTGATCGAGACAACGAGAATCGAGGAGAGTCGGATGATGCGGATTGCCCGAGTGGTTTGCGGCCTGATCCTGGGCCTGGCGAGCCTGTGCGCCAACGCCCAGCTGGTGATCGAGATCACGCGCGGACAGGAGAATGCCGTGCCGATCGCCATCGTGCCGTTCGGCTGGGAGGCGCCCGGCGCCGCTGCGTTCGACGTGGCGCAGGTGGTGGCGAACGATCTGCGCAGCAGCGGCCGGTTCGAGCCGCTGGATCGCAAGGACATGATCGACCGGCCCAGTACCGGCGAGCAGATCCGCTTCCAGGACTGGCGCTATCTCAAGAGCGATTTCATCGTCGTCGGCAAGCTGGTGCCGGATGGCGCGGAGCGCTTTGCCGCCCAGTTCGAGCTGTACAACGTGCTCACCGGGCAGCGCTTGACCGGGCAGCGCCTGACCGCCGGAGCCGGCGGCATGCGCGCGTTGTCGCATCGGATCTCGGACATCATTTTCGAGCAGCTCACCGGCATCCGCGGCGCGTTTTCCACCCGCATTGCCTTCATCAGCGCCGAAGGCACGCCGCCGCAGCAGCGCTACAAACTCATCGTCGCCGATGCCGACGGCGAGAATCAGCAGGTGATCGCCAACTCCACCGAGCCGCTGATGTCCCCGGCGTGGTCGCCGGACGGCCAGAGCCTGGCTTACGTGTCGTTCGAGAACAAGGCTTCGGCGATCTACGTGCAGACGCTGCGCACCGGTGAGCGCCGCCGTGTCTCGGCCCGTGCCGGCATCAACGGCGCGCCGGCCTGGTCGCCCGATGGCAGCACGCTGGCCCTGACGCTGTCGCGCAAGGACGGCGACGTCGACGTCTACACGCTGAACCTCGCCAGCCAGATGCTGACGCGCATGAGCTTCGATCCGGGCATCGACACCGAGCCGACCTGGTCCAACGATGGCCGCAAGCTCTACTTCAACTCCGATCGTGCCGGCGGCCCGCAGATCTACGAGGTCGATCCCAGCCAGCCCAACCGGGCCTCGCGCGTAACCTTCGAGGGCAACTACAACGCCCGTCCGCGTATCTCGCCGGACGGCAAGCAGATGGCGGTGGTGTTCCAGGATCGCGGCAACTACCGCATCGCCGTGGTCGATCTTGCAACCAAAGCGGTGCAGGTGTTGTCACAGGGACGGCAGGACGAAAGCCCGAGCTTTGCGCCCAACGGTGCGACGCTCATCTATGCCACCCAGGATCGCGGCCGCGGCGTGCTGGCCACGGTTTCGGTGGACGGACGGGTGCAGCAGAAGCTGGAAGCGAGCAGCGGCGACGTCCGGGAGCCGGTCTGGGCGCCGTTTCCGAAATGAACTTCGAGTGCGAGCGTGCGAAGTCAACGGTTGGCGATGGTGAGGAACGCGCGCTTGTGGCAGAATTTTGCGGATTTTGCGGGACATTGCCGTCCCACGAACTGAACGACGAATTCGAACCGGATCGCTTCCCTTGAGGAGAATTGAATGCGTGCTGTGCAGCTGGGTCTGATCGTGTTGAGCGCCATCATGCTGGCAGGCTGTCCGAAGAAGCCGCAGACCTTGCCCGAAGGCGGCCCGGTGCAGCCGGACACCTCCGGGGCGAGCACCAGCGGTGCCACCGGCAACGACGTTTCCGCCCTGAGCGCCGAGCAGCAGGCCATCGAGGCGCTGCAGCAGACCGGTACGATCATCTACTTCGACTACGACCGCGCCGACATCAAGCCGGAGTACGTGGCCATCGTCGCCGCGCACGCCAGGTTCCTGAACGCCAATCCGGCGCGCAAGCTGCGCCTGGAAGGGCATTCGGACGAGCGCGGCTCGCGCGAGTACAACATCGGCCTGGGCGAGCGGCGGGCGCAGTCCGTGCGTCGCGCGTTGCTGTTGCAGGGCGTGAACGAGACTCAGCTCACCACCGTGAGCTATGGCGAGGAGCGGCCGGCAGTGCAGGGCAGCGATGAATCCGCTTACGCCAAGAATCGCCGCGTCGAGCTGGTTGCGGGCCGATGAACGATCGATCCTCCATGCTGGTGCCTGCCGCGCGCCGATCCGTGCGGCTGATCTTGGCCGCCACGGTTCTCGGTGTGCTGGGCGGGTGCGCGAGCACGCCGCCGGAACAGGACCCGGTGGTGCAGAAGCTCAGTGAGCTCGACGGCCGGCTGTTGCGCCTGGAGCGCGTGCTGGGCAATCAGAGCCTGCTCGACCTGTCGCAGCGGATCGAAGCCTCGCAGAGTGAGTTGCGCTCCCTGCGTGGCCAGCTGGAGGAGTTGCAGCACAACGTCGGCCGCACGCAGGAGCAGCAGCGCGAGCTGTACGGAGACGTGGATCGGCGGCTCAGCGCCATCGAAGGTGGCGTGGCAGGAGGCGCGGCCGGTGCCTCGGCATCGCGGGCCGGCGGTCTGCCGGTGCCACAGGGTGACGATCGCGCCAACTATCAGGCTGCTTTCGATCTGCTGAAGGACGGCAAGTACCCGGAAGCGACCAACGGCTTCAAGCAGTTCCTGACGACCTTCCCCAACAGCGCGCTGGCGGACAACGCCCAGTACTGGCTGGGTGAAGCGCACTATGTAACCAAGCAGTATCCGGATGCGCTCAAGGCCTTCCGCATCGTGCTCGAGAAGTATCCGGACTCGCGCAAGATCCCGGATGCGCTGCTCAAGATCGGTTACTGCAACTACGAGCTGAAGAACTGGGCCGAGGCGCGCGCCTCGCTGGATCAGGTCGTGAAGCAGTATGCGGACACCACGGCCGCGCGGCTGGCGAGCCAGCGGCTGGAAAAGATGAGCAGCGAGGGCCACTGACGATCCGGCCCGTTGGCGGATTTTTGCGATGAGCGCCTCAGCGACTTCGGGCTCGAACGAGATGGCCGGCACCCGGCTCAAGCTCACCGAGATCTTTCTTTCCATCCAGGGCGAGGCGGACAGCGTCGGCTGGCCCACGGTTTTCGTGCGGCTGACCGGGTGCCCGCTGCGCTGCCAGTACTGCGATACCGCGTACGCATTCCAGGGCGGTGAATGGTTCACCCTGCAACAGGTGCTGGAGCGGGTTGCGGGCTACCAGGTTCGCCATGTTTGCGTCACCGGCGGCGAGCCGTTGGCGCAGAAGGGCTGTGTCGAGCTGCTGCGTGCCCTGTGCGATGACGGGTACCGGGTCTCCCTCGAAACCAGCGGCGCCATCGATGTCTCCAAGGTGGATGCACGGGTGACGCGGGTGGTCGACGTGAAGACGCCGGATAGCGCCGAAGCGCATCGCAACCGGCTCGAGAACCTGGCGCTGTTGCGTGCCGACGAGCAGATGAAGTTCGTCATCTGCAGTCGTGCCGATTTCGACTGGGCACGCGATCTGGTCCGCGCCCGGACGTTGAACGAAACCTGCACCGTCCTGTTCAGTCCGAGTCACGACCAGGTGGCGCCGCGCGACCTGGCGCAGTGGATCCTGGATGAACGCCTGCCGGTGCGCCTGCAGGTGCAATTGCACAAGTATCTGTGGGGCAATACGCCCGGTCGATGATCGATGAGCCTGTTTGGGATGACGAGAGAACGATGACCGCGAGTCGCGCAGTGGTGCTGGTGTCCGGCGGCCTGGATTCGGCCACGACGCTGGCGATCGCCCGTGAGCAGGGCTTCACCTGTTACGCGCTGAGCCTCGATTACGGGCAGCGGCATCGCGCCGAACTGGAAGCTGCGGCGCGAGTGGCGAAAGCACTCGGCGCGGTCGAGCATCGGACCATTCGCGTGGATCTCGGCGGCATCGGCGGCTCGGCGCTGACGGATGCCAGCATTGCCGTGCCGCAGTCGCCGCAGATCGGCATTCCGGTGACGTACGTGCCGGCGCGCAACACGGTGATGTTGTCGCTGGCGCTGGGTTGGGCCGAAGTCCTGCAGGCGCCGCAGATTTTCATCGGCATCAATGCTGTCGACTACTCCGGCTATCCGGATTGTCGTCCGATGTTCGTCAGCGCTTTCGAGCGCGTCGCCAATCTCGCCACGCGTGCAGGTGTCGAGGGAACCCTGACGTTCAAGATCGCGGCGCCGCTGATCGATCTCACCAAGGCGCAGATCATCGAGCGCGGCATCGAGCTGGGTGTGGATTTCAGTACCACGGTGTCGTGTTATCAGGCGGACGAAGCAGGTCGTGCGTGCGGGCGGTGCGACGCCTGTCGCTTGCGACGCGACGGATTCGTTGCTGCCGGTGTGGCGGATCCGACGCGATACTTTCGATGAACTGGCGCGCGTGTTCCGGTATTATGCGCGCCCTTCGGACGGGCTCCGGACGGCGTCGAGCGACGCTGTCGATGGTGCCGTCAGCGCGCTGCGGATCGGTGCTGCCAGGTTTGAAGGTTCTTCTCGTGGGTCGTTAGCTCAGTTGGTAGAGCAGTTCCCTTTTAAGGAATTGGTCGTAGGTTCGAGTCCTACACGACCCACCAAGTGCCTGCAGCGCGGGCACCCGCCCGGATCGGCGTAAGTGCGCTTGTACTTGCCATAAGCAGCGACTATTGTCGCGTCGCTGACTCGATCTCCGTGACTGACAAGTGCGACACGGAGAATCAAAGAGTTATAAACCAAATCTCAGGAAGAGGCTGCCTTCGGCGCCGCGATCTTGCGCCGGTGGCATGGGGGGTTCGCAGCTTTTTCAAATGGTTCTACGAAGAAGGTTTCGTAACTGATTGATGTGACTACACCTTCGATGACAAACTCTCCGGCCACCGCAGCCCCTTCCGAGCTTGCTTTCGGCCTTGCCCGGGCGCCTTTCGGCGACTGCGTCGACGACGCGTTCTTTTTCCCCAGCGACCAGCATCTGCGTGCGTTGGAATTCATGGGCCATCTGCTGTGGACCCGCGCGCGACTGGGTGTGGTCACGGCGAACCACGGCTGCGGCAAGAGCTTGCTGATCAACCGGCTGCTGCGCGATCTCGACGAACGCATCATCGCTGCCGCCGTCTCCAAGGAGAACATCGGGCCGCGGGAGTTCCTGCTGGAGGTGCTGCGGCAGTACGGCTTCTCGCTGGATGACAACGACAAGACCGATCGCCGCCGGCTGCTCGAGCGCTTTCTGCATCACCAGGCGTCGATGGGCCGCATCTGCCTGCTGGTGGTCGAGAACGCACAGAGCATGCATCCGTCGGTGCTCGAAGAGCTGCGCTGCCTGGCGGCCGTCGAAGTCGATGGCACGCGGATACTCAAAGTGTTGATGGTCGGTCAGCCGGCGTTGAACCATGTACTCGAGTCGCCGCGCATGGCGGAGCTTCTGGCGCTGAGCGTGCCCCGTTTTTCATTGTCGCCGCTGAGTGAAGATCAGACGGCGGCGTACGTTGCGCATCGGCTGCGCGCTGCGGGCGCGACCGATCCGGATGCGCTCATGCCGCATACCTTGCTGCCGCAGATTTATTCGTACACGGCCGGCGTGCCGGCGCAGATCAACCGCGTGTGCGAACGGGCCCTGGCCTGGGCGTCCGAGGAAGAAGCGTCACAGGTGACGAACTCGGCGCTGGAACGGGCCGTCGTCGAACTGCAGCTGCACGAACGCGTACCGCCCAGCATCTTGCGGCTGGACTCCCGCCAGGAGCCGAAACCGGCAGACGCGGAAAATGCCCGGCTGTCGGTCGTCATGCAGGGCCTGGCGCCGCAGGACGTCGCAATGCGCTCCGATCGCATCCTGATCGGCCGCGGCGAGGAAGCCGACGTGCGCATCGATTCGGTGTTCGTCAGCCGCTTCCATGCGCTGATCGTGCGTCATGCCGGACAGGACCTGCTGCTCGACCTGGGCAGCACCAACGGGCTGCTGGTCAACTCACAGCGCATCGTGCGGCGCGTGCTCAAGGATCGCGACCTGATCCAGGTCGGTCCCGCCAAGGTCACCTACCTCAACCCGGCCGCGGTCCAGGCGGCGCAGCCCGATCCGGGCGAGACCGTCTGCTTTGCCCGGCCGGGCCTGCCGGTTGCGGCGGGCGAGGCCGAAAGCTCGGGTACGGTGATCGGTTTCGGCCGTCTCGAGGGTTAGGCAGCGTCCCAGCGTTTGCCGCCCGTGGCCGCAAGGCCGAGCAGGCTCCTCGTTGGCAGCCACGCCGGCTCAAAAACGGTAACAGCTGGTACTGGCGCAGCCGACGCACGCCCTGCGCTTGCCGCCTGCGGGGCCACTTATAGTAGAGTGTCGGCTTCCCAGCGTACGCGTGTTTTTCCTAGGGTCGAGCCTTCAGCTCCCGTATCGATGTGATCCACGGGGCGAGGGCGTCTGCGCGACGGTAGAACTCGACGCGCAAGCTGGGACCGGCAGGCTAACAAAGAGACTGGCAAGCAGTGGATCGGTGGCGAGTTCATAAATTCGGCGGCTCCAGTGTCGCCGATGCGGCATGCATGGAGCGGGTGGCACGGATTCTCGAGCAGGATCCGCATCCCAGGCTGGGCGTGGTCTTATCGGCGTGTCGCGGCATCACCGACGCGTTGCTCAATGCGATCGCGGCGGCCGAACGCCAGGACGAGGGCATCGAGCGGCGCATCGACGAGATCCGCAAGCGGCATCAGACCATCGCCGAGACTCTGCTCGACAGCGAGGCCCAGGCGCGCTTCCTGGCCGTCCTGGACCAGGACCTGAACAACATTTCCGGCATCCTGCAGACGGTGCAGCTGATTCGCTCCGCCTCGCAGACGGTGCGCGACCTGATCTCCGGCTACGGTGAAATCTGGTCGACGACCCTGTTCACGGCATACCTGCAGGCGCGCGGCAAGCGGCCGGGCCAGGTCCAATGGGTCGACGCCCGCGAAGTCGTTTCGGTGGAGTGGGGCCCGCTGGGTCCAGCGGTGCGCTGGGACGTTTCGCAGGACAACATCGCGCGCATCGTGCCGCGCGAGGGGGCTGCAACCCTCATCATCACCGGTTTCATTGCGCGCGATCCGAAAGGATTGCAGACCACGCTGGGCCGCAACGGCAGCGATTTCTCCGGCTCGATCTTCGGCGCGCTGCTGGATGCCGCCGAGATCCACATCTGGACCGATGTGGACGGCGTGCTGAGCGCCGACCCGCGGCTGGTGCCGGATGCCAAGGTGATCGACTCGCTCTCCTACAGCGAGGCGATGGAGCTGGCCTATTTCGGCGCCAAGGTGATCCATCCGCAGACCATGGCGCCGGCGGTGCGCAAGGGCATCCCGATCTGGATCCGCAACACCTTCGCGCCCGAGAAGGCCGGTACGCTCATCTGCGCCAATCCGACCTCGGAGCTGGCGGTCAAGGGCATCACCTCGATCGACCGCTGCGCGCTGGTGAACCTGGAAGGCGCGGGCATGATCGGCGTACCCGGCACGGCGCACCGTCTGTTCGGTGCGCTGCGTGACCATGGCATCTCCGTGATCCTGATCTCGCAGGGCAGCTCCGAGCATTCGATCTGCTTCGCGATTCCCGCAGCGGAAGCGGCCCGCGCCGAAGCGGTGGTCCGCGATGCCTTCGAAAGCGAGCTGCGCCAGGGGCAGATCCAGAGCGTTGAAGTGGACAGCGGCTGCAGCATCCTCGCCGTGGTGGGCGACGGCATGGCGGGCTCGCACGGTGTTGCCGCGAAAGTGTTCACCTCGCTCGGCGGTGCCGCCGTCAGCGTGCGCGCCATTGCGCAGGGCGCTTCGGAGCGAAACATTTCCGTCGTGATCGACGGCAAGCATTCCTCCCGTGCGCTGCGTGCCGTGCATTCCAGTTTCTATCTCTCGCCGCACACGGTCTCGATCGGCCTGATCGGCCCGGGTGGCGTGGGCGGCGTGCTGCTCGATCAGCTCGCCTCGCAGGTGGAGCGCCTGTCGAGCGATCTGAAGCTCGACCTGCGCGTGCGCGGCATCATGACGTCGCGCCACATGCACCTGGCGAATTCCGAAGTGCCGCTGGCCCGCTGGCGCGAGGCTCTGAAGGATCGCAACGAGCCGGCCGACCTGACGCGCTTTGCCGAACACGTGCATGCCGATCATCTGCCGCACTCGATCATCATCGACTGCTCCTCCAGTGCCGAGGTGGCCGCGCGCTATCCCGCCTGGCTGGCGAGCGGCATTCACATCGTCACGCCGAACAAGAAGGCGAACAGTGCCGACTTCGGGTTCTACGAGCGCCTGCACGAGGCCAAGCGCCAGGGCAGTGCTCATTACCTGTACGAAGCCACCGTGGGTGCCGGACTGCCCATCATCCAGACGCTGCGCGACCTGCGCGATACGGGCGATGAGATCCAGCGCATCGAGGGCATCCTGTCCGGCACGCTGGCGTACCTGTTCAACGTCTGGGACGGTTCGGAGCCGTTCTCGTCCATCGTCAAGACCGCCAAGGCGAAGGGCTACACCGAGCCGGATCCGCGCGACGACCTGTCGGGCACCGACTTCGCGCGCAAGCTGATCATTCTCGGCCGTGAGATGGGATTGCGGCTGGAGCTCGGCGATGTGCAGCTCGAAGCGCTCGTGCCGCCGGCACTCGCCTCGTGCCCGCCGGAGGAATTCCTCGATCGGCTGCCGGAGTACGACTCTGCGATAGCGAAGCGCCTGGAAGCAGCGCGCAGCCGCGGCCGGGTGTTGCGTTACGTAGGTTCGCTGGATGCGGCCACTGGCAAGGCAGTGGTCGGCCTGATGGAGCTGGAACGCTCGCACACGTTTGCCAACATCAATCTCACCGACAACGTGGTGCGCTTCATGACGCGGCGCTACAACGAGAATCCGCTGGTGGTGCAAGGTCCGGGCGCCGGACCGGAAGTCACCGCAGGCGGCGTATTTGCGGACCTGTTGCGGGTCTGCGCTTATCTGGGCGCCAGACAACGATGATGAACCAGTCGATGAAGAATCAGGCCACCGCATTCGCTCCGGCGAGCATCGGCAACGTTGCCGTCGGTTTCGACGTGCTCGGACACAGCTTTCAAACCATCGGCGACCTCGTCACGGCGCGTCGCATCGAAGAGCCGGGCGTACGCATCGCCTCGATCGGCGGACTGGTCTCGAACCTGCCGCGCAAGCCGGAGCGCAACACTGCCGGCATGGCGGTGCTCAGCATGGTGCGCGAGCTCAAGCTGGACTTTGGCATCGAGCTGGCCATCGAGAAGGGCATTCCGCTGGGCTCGGGTCTGGGCGGCTCGGCCGCTTCCGCCGTGGCCGGCGTGGTAGCCGCCAATGCGCTGCTGCCGCAATCGTTGAGCAAGCTGGAGCTGCTGAAGTTCGCCATGAAGGGCGAGGCGGTGGCGAGCGGTTCGGTGCACGTCGACAACATCGCGCCGTCGCTGTTCGGCGGGCTGGTGCTCACGGTCGGCATCGACAATCCCAACGTCAAGCAGATCCCGGTGCCGCCCTCGGTGCGCTGCGTGCTGGTGCATCCGCACATGAGCCTGTCGACGCGCGAAGCACGCAAGATCCTGAACCGTTCCATCGACCTGTCGGACGTGATCTGGCAGTCGGCCAATCTGGCCGGCTTCCTCACCGGCTGTTTCACGGCGGACCTGGGACTGATCCGCGAATCGCTGGAAGACGTGATCATCGAGCCGCAGCGCAAGGCGCTGATCCCCGGCTTCGATGCCGTGAAGGAGGGCGCGAAGCGCAACGGTGCGCTCGGCTGCTCGATCTCAGGCGCGGGGCCGACGATCTTCGCCTGGTGCGAGGAGCGCGATGCAACGGCCATTCGCGACGCAATGGTGGCGGCATTCGCAGCACACAAGCTGCATTGCGACGCCTGGATTTCCACGCTCGATCCCGCTGGCGCACGCATCGTCGATTGACGGTTTTACGCATGCATTACATCAGTACCCGCAATGCGCAGCACCGTGTGCTGCTCGGCGAAGCCATCGTGCAGGGCATCGCGCCGGACGGTGGCCTGTTCGTGCCGGAGTCCTTCCCGCATTTCGTGCCGCATCAGTTCGACGGTGAAACCGACCTGGCGGAAATTGGCGCACGCCTGATTGCGCCGTTCGCTGCCGGCGATCCGCTTGCCGATGAGCTTCCGGACATCTGTCGCGCCGCGTTCGATTTTCCGGCGCCGCTGGTGCCGCTCCCCGAAGCGCCCGCGCCAGCCTGCGTGCTGGAGCTGTTCCATGGCCCGACTTCGGCGTTCAAGGATTTCGGTGCACGCTTTCTGGCCGAGTGCCTGGCGCGCATCCGACGTGGCGCCACCAAGAAGCTGACCGTCCTGGTTGCCACCTCCGGCGATACCGGTGGGGCGGTCGCGGCCGCTTTCCACAATCGGCCGTGGGTCGATGTCGCGGTGCTGTATCCGAAGGGCCTGGTATCGCAACGCCAGGCGCAGCAGCTGGCCTGCTGGGGCGGCAACGTGCGCACGTTCGCGGTGCACGGCACCTTCGACGACTGCCAGCGCATGGTCAAGGAAGCGTTCCGGGATCCGGCGCTCAACGAGGCATTCCAGCTTTCGTCGGCGAACAGCATCAACGTCGGCCGGCTGCTGCCGCAGATGGTCTATTACGCCAAGGCCGGTCTGGAAATGTGGCGGCGTGACGGTCGTCGCGCCAATTTCATCATCCCGGCGGGCAATCTCGGTAACGCGTTGGCCTGTATCTGGGCGCGTCACGTGGGCCTGCCCATCGGTGAGATCGCGCTGGCTACGAATGCGAACCAGACGATCACCGACTTTCTGCGTTCCGGCGAATGGCTGCCGCGGGCCAGCACCCCGACGCTGGCTTCGGCCATGGACGTGGGCAATCCGAGCAACATGGAGCGTCTGCGCGCGCTGCATCCGGAGTTCGACGAGCTGCAGGCGCAGATCGGCGCTTCGAGCGTGGATGACATCGAGATCCGTGCCACGATCCGCCGCGACTCCCACGAGCTGGGGCAGGTCTGGTGTCCGCATACGGCAACGGCGGCCAAAGTGTTCCGTCGCCTGCTGGCGCGGGGCGCGCGGGGCGAGTGGGTGATCGTCTCCACCGCGCATCCGGCCAAGTTCAATGATGTGGTCGAGCCACTGATCGGTCGTACGGTTGAAATCCCCGCCAGTCTCGCAAAACTACTGGCGTTGCCGCGACACGAACAGGAACTCGAACCGTCGCTCGCCGCGTTACGTTCGCAACTTTTGGCCTAATCACATCGACATGCCGCTGCCGACGCAAATTCCCTCCTGGGCCTATCCCGCCGCCGGCATCCTGGTCTTGCTGGCGCTCGCGGTCTGGATTTTTCTGCGTATCCGGGTATTTCGCGCGCGCCGCGCGATCGATGCGGCCATTGCCAGCGTCGCCTACGAGATGCTGAAGAACGTGCTGCTGCCCAACGGCAACGGCGGCCAGATCCACGTGAACTACCTGCTGCTGACCCAGCGCGGCGTGCTGGTGGTCGACCTGCTGGACCTGCCGGGTGCAGTGTTCGGTGGCGAGCAGATGCTGGAGTGGGCGGCGATCGGCAAGAAGCGCCGTTATACCTTCACCAACCCGCAGCACGCGCTGTACGACCGCATGGCCGCAGTGAAGCAGTTGATCGGTGAAGGCGAAGTACCGGTGGAAGGCCGGATCATCTTCACCGTGCGCAGCAATTTCCCGAAGGGCAAGCCACGCAACGTGGTGCGCCTCGATGACCTGACCGAGGATTTCCCGGTGGTCGACAAGGTGCGCGGCAACATCACCGCCGCCTTCGGCGACGTCTGGGACAACGTCAAGAAGCACGCCGAGCCGAACCCGCTGGCGGCCTGAAGCAGGCTATTGCGCGGCGCGCCTGCCGTGCTCGGCCACGACCCAGCTCACGCACGCCGTCACTCGCTTGCCGGTGGCAATATCCAGGAACTCGTTCGGTCCGTGGGCGTTCGAATGCGGACCGAGCACGCCCGTCACCAGGAACTGGGTGCGTGGAAACTTCTCGCTGAGCATGCCCATGAACGGAATGCTGCCGCCGGTGCCCATGTACATCGCGTCGCGGCCGAAGAAATGCTTCGAGGCCGACTGGATGGCGGTCTCCAGCCACGGCTCGGTGGTCGGCGCATTCCAGCCTCCCATGCTCGATTCCACTTCGAAGCTGACCTGCGCGCCATAAGGAGGATCGCTCTCCAGGGTGCGCTTGACGCTTTCCGCCGCGTGCTGTGGATCGACGCCGGGAGGCAGACGGAACGAGAGCACGAGCGCCGTCATCGGGCGCAGCACGTTACCAGCGCTGCTCACGGGCGGAATGCCGTCCACGCCGGTGACCGACAGTGTTGGACGCCAGGTGCTGTTGAGCAGCAGCTCCGCCGGGTCGTCGGACATGGGTTTCATGCCGTCGACGAAGGGCAGCTTGCGGAACACTTCGTCTCCCAGCGCCTGTGCCGCGGCGTGCGCCTGCTTCTGGCGGTCCGCGGGAACAGGGCCGTTCAACGCATCGACCAGAATCCGCCCCGTTGCCGCGTCTTCCACTCGTGCCAGCAATTGGCGCGCGATGCGAAAACTGGAAGCAGCGATGCCGCTTGCCATGCCGGAATGTACGCCTTCGCGCAGCACCTGAACCCGTAGCGTGCCGATCAGGTTGCCGCGCAGGGAGGTCGTGCACCAGAACTGATCGTAGTTGCTGCACTCCGCATCGAGGCAGACGACCAGTGATGGCTCGCCGATGCGATCGGCCAGCGCGTCGATGTACGCCGGCAGATCCGGGCTGCCGCTTTCCTCGCCGGCTTCGATCAGGATCACACAGCGTGCATAGGGAATCTTCTGTTGCGCCAGTGCCCGCAAGGCGAGCAGTGAACCAAACACCGCATAGCCATCGTCCGCGCCGCCGCGTCCGTACAGGCGCCCATCGCGTAGCACCGGAGTCCAGGGATCCAGGCCTTCCAGCCAGCCGGTGAATTCCGGCTGCTTGTCCATGTGCCCGTACATCAGCACCGTGTCGCGTCGGTCCAGCGTTCCGGGCACTTCGATGAACAGCAGCGGCGTGCGGTTCGGCAGCTGCATCAGCTCGACCTTCGTACCCGGCAGCGCGTTCTCTTCGCACCACTTGCGCAGCAGCTGTGCGGCGCGGTCCATGTGGCCGTGCTCGGCCCATTGCGGATCGAAATTGACCGACTTGTTCGG
>DATMEZ010000107.1:0-9437 GCA_035556415.1 Povalibacter sp. | reverse complement strand
GAAGTTCAGCGTCAGCCCGGCCCGTTCATAGCCACGCAGCAGCAGTTGCGGGTCGGCAGTACGCTCTTCCAGCGTGAACCCGGGGCGGTTGACGATATCGCCCCGGAAGCACGGCAGCGTGACGCCATCGCGGGTCTCGGTGTCCGCCGAACGGGGCTTGGCGTACTGCCCGGCCATGCGCCCCAGGCGCACCACCGGCTTTTTCAGGCCGTGGATCAGCACCAGGCTCATCTGCAGCAGGATCTTGAGTTTCTTGGCGATCTTGTCGGACTCGCAGTCCTCGAAGGTCTCGGCGCAATCGCCGCCCTGCAGCACGAAACGCTCGCCACGCTGGGCGGCGGCAATCTGCTCCTTGAGCGCCTCCACCTCCCAGGAAACCACGATGGGCGGCAGGCGCGAGAGTGCCGCGACTGCGCTGTCCAGGGCGGCCTTGTCGGTATAGGTGGGTTGCTGCTGCGCCGGCTTGGCCTGCCAGCTGGCCGGGTGCCATTCGATCAGGTGCGGATTGCGCGTCATGCGGGCGGTTGCGGTTTTTCCTCAAAGAGTGCGATCGATCCTAGCACCGGCGAATCGCACTGCAAAAGGCCAAAACGGCATGGCTGCATACACGGCGACGCTGCATTTTCGCGGCCATCTTAAGGTAACCACCGCGTCGGGCATTGCTTCGGTGGTCGATCTGGTCTTGCGCGACGACGGACGCTATCGTGGTTTCGTGCGGCAGGAGAATGTCCGTTGCTGCAGGTGTTGCAGAACCGTTCGGCAAGCACTGCGCCGGCGGCAACAAGAAGTTTCTTCAACAGAGGGTGGTGAGCGGCCGGAACCGGTCACCAGCGCGCAAGGCGGATACGATGACGCGGAATGCTTTCAAGGTCCTGGATCTCACCGAACCCGATGCCGGCAGCCGGGCGGCCGATGGCGGGTCGCAGGACACCGGTCCGGCGATCGAGTCGACCGCCCTGCCAGGCATTTCCTGAATTGATGAACAGCCTCGCGCCGCCGGCCGGCGCCATAGCGATCTCGGCGCTGGCCTGACCAAGCGCCGATCGATGGATACGGGCATTCGTTACGGAGTGATCGGTGGCCTGCTGGCCGCCGTGATATTGCTCGTCGCCCTCGGCCGCCCCGCGTTCGTCTTCGAAGCGAAGCTCTGGAACCTGGTGGTCGCCTGTGGCTTCGCCGCCATGCTGGTGCTGGCGGTAAACATCGCACTGGCGCGGGCTCGCGGCTTTGTACGATTGCCTGCAACGTTCTTCCACTTCTGCCATGTCTATCTTGGACGGATTGCTGCCGCATTCGCGGTCATTCATGCGGCATCGCTCATCGCGCTGGAGCCGACGATCCTGTCCGATCTGCGTCTTGGCGGCTCAGTGTCGACATGGGCAGGTGGCGGCGGCCTGATCGCGCTGCTGGTGCTTGGGACGATTCCCTGGCGCAACTGCCGCGCCATCCATGACCAACGACCCAACTTTGCGCGTCATGCAATCCTTGCGATTCTGGCGGTAGGGTTGGCGCTGCTTCATGTCTTAGCCAAGGACTATCGCGATAGCAATGTGCGCAGCTGGATCTGGCTGCTGCTGCCCGCGGCCACGGTCGGCCTGGTGGCTTTTCGCTATCTCGGCAAACCGGCACCGGCGGCCAAGCCACTTGCGCAACACGATGCACGACGTACCCGCGTCCTGGCGCGAAACGCACTATCGGTCGCAACGCTGCTGGCGATACTGGTGCTGTCGACATACATGATGCTGCGATAGCCCATGCGTCGCCTGCTGATCATTGCCGCTATCGCCATCGCTGCCGCCGGCATGTTCGTGGGTCGCAAGCTCGAACCTGCGCCGACATCGCTCGATCACAATACGCACGGCGGTATCGACTGCATCGATTGCCATCACGACTTGATGGACGGTAACAACATGGGGGCCGAGAGCGGGATGACCTGCAAAGGGTGTCACTCCGGCAATCCGGATCTGCGCGCGCGGCTGCGGACCGATTTTCACGGCCTGTGTCGCAGCTGCCATGCCAGGGAGCGCCTGGTACCCACCCATCGCTTGCTGCCGGTGGCCCGCTGCAGCGGGTGTCACAGCGGACCGCATCGGTAGATCACGCTGATACTATTGCCCGATCGGCTTGCCGGATGGCCCCAAGAATGACTCGCAACAGTATTGCTGCAACGAGCGATGCCGTGCTGCCTGGGAAGGTCCAGAACGGCAATGTCTGGCGGCTGTCGATTGCACAGGCACTGGCCGGCGCGAACTCGGTCGTGGTCTTCGCCACGGGCGCCATCGTCGGCAACGACCTTGCGCCCACGCCCATGCTGGCGACCCTGCCCATTTCCATCTTCGTGGTGGGCATGGCGGCGTGCACGCTGCCGGTCGGCTCACTGACCCAACGCTATGGTCGACGCACTGCCTTCCTGGCAGGCACCGGAGTGGGCGTGTTGACCGGCCTGCTATCCATGCTTGCCGTCATCTCGGGCTGGTTCTGGCTGTTCTGCCTGGCGACGTTCTGCGGCGGCGGCTATGCGGCCGTCGTGCTGTCGTTCCGCTTTGCGGCCGCCGATGGAGTGGAGCCGCAACGTCGTGCGCGTGCTCTGTCGGTCGTCATGGCAGGAGGAGTTGCTGCGGGAGTCGTCGGGCCGCAACTGGTGACCTGGAGCATGGACCTGTGGCCCCCACACAGGTTCGCAGCCACCTTCCTGGTGCAAGCCGCAGTCGCAGCAGTTTCGGCGCTGGTCCTGTCCGGCATTCGCTTGCCCATGCCCACGGCAAGGAAGATGACCGGTGGGCGCTCGCTGATGGCGATTGCGCTCCAACCACGCTTCATGGCCGCGGTGATCAGTGGCGCGGTGTCCTACATGCTGATGAATTTCCTGATGACGGCCGCGCCGCTGGCGATGCACCTGAGCGGGCATTCACAGGCCTCTGCCAATCTGGGTCTGCAATGGCATGTCATCGCGATGTACGCGCCCAGCTTCTTCACCGGCAGCCTGATGGTGCGTTTCGGCGCCGGCCGCGTGGCGACGGTGGGCCTGGTTTTGACGGGCGTGTCAGCCGCCATCGGACTGGGCGGCATCGACGTGATGCATTTCTGGTGGTCGCTGATCCTGCTGGGGCTGGGCTGGAATTTCGGGTTCCTCGGCGCGTCCACGCTGATTCTGGAATGCCATCAGCCCGAGGAAACCATGCGCGTTCAGTCGTTCAACGACTTCATCGTGTTCGGCGTGATGGCGATCGGCTCGTTCTCATCCGGCGGCCTGCTGTCCGCCTACGGCTGGAATACCGTGCTGTGGGTGTCTTTCGTGCCGCTGGCCCTGGCCTTCGTGGCGCTTGCGATGGCCATGCGTAGGAAGTCGCCCGCTCTGGCCAGGCAAGACGCCTGAGCGTTTCAATGCACCCGCCGACTTTCCCCACGAGCCCGCTCGATCTGTTCTGACAGGCGCTTCTCCGACACCGGAATGGCGGTGCGCAGATCCTGCGCGAACAGGGAGACGCGGAACTCTTCGATCATCCATTGCAGCCGCTCGAACTCCGGACGAGGAACATGCGGATTGCCGCCAGTGGCAAGTTCGCGCAATGCCTTCGTGAAGGGCGTCACCCGGCTGATCAGCTCGGCATCGCGCTTGACGTTGCCGGCAACCTTGTCGAGCCGGCGCGCCAGCGCCTTGAGGTAGCGCGGCAGATGTGGCCAAAGCACGGCTGGAATATCCATGGGGAAGCCGGCCGGCAGCAACATTGCCATCTGTGACTTCGCATCGTCGAGGACCGCTCGGAACGCCACGTTCTGCAGCGAACCCAGTTTTTCTCGAACCGAGCGAGCCTCTCGCAGTATCTCGATTACGTGCGCGGAAACACGGTCGACCAATGCCCCGAACTCCGCCCGACGTCGGTTCAACAGCGATTCGAACTCTTCGGCGCTGCGCGGCAGCGTAGTTTCAGCGGCTAGAAAGCACTCTTCAAACGCGCGTTCCGCTAGCCCGTCGGCGAGCGGCCGCCCGGTGGCGACGCCCTGCCCCAACAAAACCAGGTCGCGTTGCTCCGCGAATCGCTTGCGTGCGTATTTGTATTGCTCGGGCAATGCCAGCATCGCCAGCCGCCGTATGCCGCCATGCAACAGCTCCGTTGCTTCGTCGGCGCTCCTTGCCTCGAAGATTTCGACACTGTCGCCGCGATCCCGCAGCGTCGGATAGACCGCAAACCGCAGTCCGCGGCGTTCGATCATCTGCTCGGTCGGCAGCGGTCCAAATTCCCAGCGCCGATGCTTCACGCCGGTCAACTGCGATGACGTTGCCGGCTGGGCGCCTCTGCTGCGCAGGCTGCGCTTGGTCGCGGCGAGATCGCGCCCTTCGGCGATCTTCGCTCCTTGCAGATCGACGACCCGAACGTTGAACCGCAGATGGTCGGGCAATGGCAGTCGCGAGACTTCGTCGGCAGTCACGGTTTCACCGGTCGCGCGACTAATCCAGGTTGCGAGCGCAGTATTGAAGTCGCTCTGCCGATCCAGTTCAGCGGCAGCACGCACCGCATGATCGGGCACCGGCACCAGCGATTTTCGGATCTGCTTCGGCAACGCCCGCAGCACCGCGGTGATTTTTTCAACCTGCCATCCGGGAATGAGCCAGGCGAGCTGGCCCGGATCGAGCGCATTGAGCAGCGGCTCGGGCACGATCAACGTCAGGCCATCGGCTGCTGCTGCGGTGATGCCGCGGAACTCCCGAAGGGGAGAATCCCCGACGGGGGACGATGCCGGCTCGAACCGGTACTCGATGGACAGCGCGTTGCCGGCAACTTGCAGCTGGTCTGGATATTCCTCGGCCGTGATTTCCGGTGCCGGTCGGCGCATGAGATCGGCTACCGTCATGCTCAGCTGAGCGACGGGAGGCTGCGCATGAGGCGGGTCAGGATGGGCGCGCCGTGCGGAATGATGCGGATCCTTCAGCCAACGCTCCAGCGCAGCCGTCGAGTTGACGTGCTCGGGCAGTCGGGCGAGATAGAAATCGCACAGCGCCTGTTCGTCCACCAGGATGTCGCGACGGCGGATCTTTGCCTCCATCAGTTCGACCTGATGCCGCAACTCGCGATTGCGCGCCAGGAAAGGGGCGCGCAGTCTTGACCGCCCTTCGATCAATGCTTCGCGGACAAAAATCTCCCGCGCCTCGGCCGGCGCGACGTTGCCGTAGTTCACTCGTCGTCGCGCCGTCAGGGTCAGGCCATACAACGCCGCGGATTCGAATGCGGCAACGTAGCCGCGCTCTTCGACCCAATGCGGCTCACTGTAGCTACGCTTGACCAGGTGCGCGCCGGCCGATTCGATCCACTGAGGTTCGACCGCGGCAACCATTCGTGCATACAGGCGGGTCGTCTCCATCAGGCTCGCCGCAACCACCCATTTCGGCGGCCGAGACGCCAGCGCAGTGCCCGGTGCGATGACGAAACGGGTGCCGCGGGCACCTTCGTATTCCCGTCTCTCATCCAGCGCGCCGATGCCGCCGAGAAAGCCGGTCAGGATGGCCTGGTGCAGATCGCCGTACTCGGCCGCGACCTGGTTGACTGCGAGCTTGAGATCTTCGGCAGTGTCGCTCAGTTGTCGCTGCAGCTCCTGCCATTCGCGCATGCGGACGAAGGACAGGAAATTCTCACGACACCATTTGCGCAACTGATTGCCGGACAACGCTGCGCTCTGCTCGTGGAAGTTCTTCCACAGGTTCAGCACCGTCACGAAATCGGAGCGTGGGTCGGCGTACGTGGCGTGTTTCTGATCCGCCTGCTGTTGCGCATCCGACGGCCGTTCACGCGGATCCTGGCTGGCCAGGAAGGCTGTCAGGATCAGCATTTCGGCGACGCAGCCATGATGACCGGCAGCAATCAGCATTCGCGCGAGCCGCGGGTCAACCGGCAGCGAGGCGATCTGTCGGCCGAGGCTCGTGACGACGCGTGCATCGTCGACGGCCTTCAGCTCCTGCAACAGCCGATAGCCGTCGTTGATGAGCCGGGTATCCGGCGGATCCACGAACGGGAATTCCTCCGGCTCGCCCAACCCGAGCGTCGCCATCTGCAGGATGACGCTCGCCAGGTTGGTGCGCAGGATCTCCGGCGGCGTGAACTCCGGCCGCAGCTCGAACTCGTCCTCGGCGAACAGGCGAATGCAGATGCCTTCGGCCTCGCGTCCGCAGCGGCCTTTACGCTGATCGGCGCTGGCGCGCGAGATCGGCTCGATCGGCAGGCGCTGCACCTTGCCGCGCACGCTGTAGCGGCTGATCCGGGCCAGCCCGGAATCGATCACGTAGCGAATGCCCGGAACCGTCAGCGAGGTTTCCGCGACGTTGGTGGCAAGCACGACCCGCCGCGCGTTGTGCTTCTCGAAAATCCGTTGCTGGTCGCGGGTCGACAGCCGCGAGTACAGCGGCAGCACCTCGGTGTGCAGCAGCTTTGCCTTGCTCAGCGCCTCGTCGGCTTCACGGATCTGCTTCTCGCCCGGCAGGAAGACCAGGACATCGCCGCGAGCGCTTCGGTCCAGCTCGCGCACGGCACTGACGATACCGTCCGGCAGCGACAGCTCGGTCTCATCCTCCGCCTCGCCCTCGTCGTTGAAGCTGGAGGCACGCAGTAGCGGCCGATAGCGGACTTCGACCGGATAGCTCCGCCCCGAGACCTCGATCACCGGCGCGCCGCCGAAGAAGTCGGCGAAGCGCTGCGGATCGATGGTGGCCGAAGTAATGATGATGCGCAGCTCCGGCCGCTGCGGCAGAAGCCGCCGCAGTACGCCGAGCAGGAAATCGATGTTGAGATTGCGCTCGTGCGCCTCGTCGATGATGAGCGTGTCGTAGCGACGCAGCTGGCGATCGTGTTCCAGCTCCCGCAACAGGATGCCGTCGGTCATCAGCTTCACGCGGCAATCCGGACCAGTGCGATCGGTGAAGCGCACCTGATAACCGACCGCCGCACCCACCTGCGTGCCCAGTTCCGCCGCCAACCGGTCCGCAATCGCCCGAGCCGCGATACGCCGCGGCTGGGTATGGCCGATCAGGCCGAACGTGCCGCGGCCGGCTTCGATACAGAGCTTCGGCAGCTGTGTGGTCTTTCCCGAGCCGGTCGCACCGCACACGACGACAACCTGGTTCGAAGCGACGGCGCGCGCGATCTCTTCACGATGACCGGTAATGGGCAGGCCCGGATCGAACTCCAGCCTGAGCGGCAGTGCCTTCAGCCGCTCCACCACCGCAGCCGACTTTGCGGCCGATGCCTGCAGCGAACTCAGCAGCCGCTCGAGATCACCTCCGGCGTTCTTTCGCGCGAACAGCCGGTCGAGCTCACGTGCCAGACGCGGCCGATCCGCATATCGAGTCAGCGCCAGTTGCTCGCGCAGCGTCAGCAGCGCCTCATTCGTGGATTTGGCAAACGTCGACATCGGCGGCACGGCGGCAGACAAAGCTAAGGACGCAAGACAAGATTAGCGGCCTGAAGGCATCAGGCACTACAGCGTTGCCTTCACGCGCCGTCTGAGCCACAAGAAATCGCCCCAGGAACCCCCCGGCAGGGATGCGTTCGAGTGGCCACCAGGACGGTAGGCCGCAATGAATGCCGGTCAGCGCTCGAGCGCTGACCGGCATTGCAATCAATCATCACCCGGCACTTATGGTGATGATGGTGGGCGGCACACGATCAAGCCATCACGTCCTTGGCCACATCCGCATATTCCTGGATCTGGTCGAAGTTCATGTAGCGATACACGCTGGCCTTGTCGGCGTCGATGACGCCCATTTCCTTGAGGTACTCCTCCTTGGTGGGCAGCCTGCCGATGCGCGAGGCGATGGCAGCCAGTTCGGCGGAGCCGAGGAACACGTTGGTGTTCTTGCCCAGGCGGTTGGGGAAATTGCGGGTGCTGGTGGAGATCACCGTCGCGCCCTCGCGCACTTGCGCCTGGTTACCCATGCACAACGAGCAACCGGGCATCTCGGTGCGCGCCCCGGCCGTGCCGAAGGCAGCATAGTGGCCTTCCTTGATCAGCTCGGTCTGGTCCATCTTGGTGGGCGGCGCCACCCACAGCTTGACCGGGATATCGCGCTTGCCACCGAGCAGCTTGGCAGCTGCGCGGAAGTGGCCGATGTTGGTCATGCACGAGCCGATGAATGCCTCGTCGATCTTGGTGCCGGCGACTGCGGAGAGGAACTTGGCATCGTCCGGGTCATTGGGACAGCAGACGATGGGTTCCTTGATCTCGGCAAGATCGATCTCGATCACGGCGGCGTATTCGGCGTCCGGGTCGGCTTCGAGCAACTCGGGCCTGGCCAGCCAGGCTTCCACCTTCTCGATGCGGCGGGCCAGTGTCTTGGCGTCCTGGTAGCCGTTGGCGATCATGTTCTTCATCAGAACCACGTTCGACTTCAGGTATTCCTTGATCGGCTCGGGATTGAGCTTGATCGTGCAGCCGGCAGCCGAGCGCTCGGCCGAGGCGTCGGACAGCTCGAACGCCTGCTCCACCTTCAGGTCAGGCAGACCTTCGATTTCGAGGATGCGGCCCGAGAAAATGTTCTTCTTGCCGGCCTTGGCCACCGTGAGCAGGCCCTGCTTGATGGCATACAGCGGAATCGCATGCACCAGATCGCGTAGGGTCACGCCGGGCTGCAACTGGCCTTTGAAGCGCACCAGAACGGATTCGGGCATGTCCAGCGGCATCACGCCGGTGGCGGCGCCGAAGGCCACCAGGCCCGAGCCGGCGGGAAAGGAAATGCCGATCGGGAAGCGCGTGTGCGAGTCACCGCCCGTGCCCACGGTGTCGGGCAACAGCAGGCGATTGAGCCACGAGTGGATCACGCCGTCGCCGGGACGCAGGGCCACGCCGCCGCGGTTGCTGATGAAGGCGGGCAGTTCGCGGTGGGTCTTGACGTCCACCGGCTTGGGGTACGCAGCGGTGTGACAGAAGGACTGCATCACCATGTCGGCCGAGAAGCCCAGACAGGCCAGGTCCTTCAACTCGTCGCGCGTCATCGGGCCGGTGGTGTCCTGAGAGCCGACGGTGGTCATGCGCGGTTCGCAGTAGGTGCCGGGACGGATGCCTTGCCCTTCGGGCAGGCCGCAGGCACGGCCGACCATCTTCTGGGCCAGGGTGAAGCCCGCGTTGGAGGTGGCGGGCGCCTGCGGCAGGCGGAACACAGTCGATGCGGGCAGGCCCAGGAATTCGCGCGCCCGGGCGGTCAGCGAACGGCCGATGATGAGATTGATGCGGCCAGCGGCCTGCACTTCATCGAGCAGCACCTCGCTCCTGAGCGTGAAGTCGGCGATCTTGGCGCCATTCTTCTCGATCTTGCCCTGGTAGGGGAAGATGTCGATCACGTCGCCCATTTCCATGTTCGATACATCGACTTCGATGGGCAGCGCACCGGAGTCTTCCTGCGTGTTGAAGAAGATCGGGGCGATCTTGCCGCCCAGCGTGACGCCGCCGAA